>JALEGM010000112.1 GCA_022763145.1 Aquisalinus sp.
CGGCGGAAAATCGCGTCACGGCCTTCAACCAGGGACCAGTCAGAGTGACTGCCCAGAAACTCGTGTTTTTCATCATCAGTCAGTTTTGTGGGCATCTCTCAAATCCTCCATGAAAACGGGCAGGCTTTATGGGCCTGCCCGGGTTTATACTATGAAGGGATGCGGATAGCACGCCTTGAAGATAACGTCTCTTCTATCTTCCGGCAGTGAACTCCGGATAGGCTTCCTGTCCGAGTTCAACAGCATCAAGACCATTCAGCTCTTCTTCCGGCGTCACACGGATGCCAATGGTGTTTTTGAGGATAAACCAGATCAGGAACGAAACAGAGAAGACAAACACACCAACAAGCAAGACACCAACAAGCTGACCCAGGAAGGTCGGCGCGCCTTCGCCAGCGGTTACAGCATTGTTCGACCAGACCACAACAAGTGTGCCCCAGATACCGCAGAATAAGTGAGCCGGAATGGCACCGACCACATCATCAATCTTGAAACGATAAAGAAGTGGGATAGAGAGTGTCACGATCACACCGCCGATAGAGCCGATAATCAGCGCCTGCCAGATAGCCGGCATTAATGGCTCTGCTGTGATTGAAACGAGGCCACCGATTGCACCGTTAAGTGCAATTGTCAGGTCAACTTTCTTGTACAGAATGTTGGAGAGCAACATTGCAGAAACAACACCTGCAGCCGCAGCCGTATTCGTATTCACAAAGATCTTGCCCACGGCATTGATATCTTCCATCGATCCTGCTGCAAGCTGTGAACCGCCATTAAAACCGAACCAGCCGAGCCAGAGGATGAATGTCCCCAACGTCGCCAATGGCAATGAAGAACCTGGCATTGGATCAATTCTGTTACCCAGGAACTTGCCTGTGCGCGGCCCGAGAACGAGTGCCCCGGCGAGCGCTGCCCAGCCACCGGTTGAATGCACCAATGTGGAACCGGCAAAATCGGAGAAGTTAAACGTGGCATCGAGGAAACCTGCGCCCCACTCCCATGACGCCTGGATCGGATAGATGAACCCCGTCAGGAAAACGACAAAGATCAAGAATGGCCAGAGTTTAATCCGCTCGGCCAATGTACCGGACACAATAGAGGCAGCCGTTGCCACGAAGACCATCTGGAAATACCAGTCAGAGTGCGCGGAATAACCAGCCTCGATCTGATCTTCCATGCTGCCTTCAGTCCAGAAGAACCATTCCGTGAATGGCGTCAGCAAGTGATTGCCTGGCCCGCCATAAATGATGTTGTAGCCGGTGACCCAGACCATGATCCCGGCAATGGAGTAGAGTGCAATATTTTTAAGGCAGATGGTCGCAGCATTCTTCGAACGTACGAGACCAACCTCCAGCATGCAGAAGCCCGCCGCCATGAACATGACAACCATGCCGCTAATAAGGAATAGAAGCGAGTTGAAAACATAGGCAGAGGTGTCAGACGCAGCCGTTATGGCAGGCGCTGCTTCCTGGGCAGAAGCGCCCGTCGTTGAAACAGCAATGAGTGCTGCTGTCGCAAAGCCAATGATCCGGTTGTTTTTTTTCATGGGTGCATGCCCTTTATTGTTCTTGCCTTGCGAGGCTTTCCAGATGCCTCGAAAAGACGAAACCGTAACTTCATTCAAAATGGCAGGCAAGAATTTTGTGCATCGCAATATGAATGAAGTAATGGCGCCATAAACCTATATTTTTCGGCATATAATGTCTCTTAAATTTCCACACAGGACATTTTGTTGCAAAACTGACACAGAAAGCGAAAAGACGGTAATCGATATGCAATTTGCACTTTGCTGCAACTGCGTAATAAGCAATATATTCTGCCACTAGGGAGAATAATAAAGGCTATTTCGGCCAATCTAACCGTTTCTTGAGGAGCTTTATCATGTTTAAAAAATCACTGGCCGCGTTGGCCGCTATTACCGTTTCAGGAACTGCTGCGACACTGCCAGCAGCAGCTGAGGAAGTGTCGATTTCTGGAGGCGTGGACATCGTCTCAACTTACGTTTTCCGGGGCTTCCAATTAGCCGACGAAGCCATCCAGCCATATGTCGAAATTGGTAAAGGCGGTTTCTACACCGGGGTCTGGTTCTCCACACCACTCGATAGCCGGGAGTTCTATGACAACGAAGTAGACATCTATGCCGGATACTCCTTCGATATCTCAGAATCCTTGTCAGGCGATGTGGGCTTCACCCGTTATATTTACACGGATTCTGACGGTGAGTCGGATACAACAGAGCTTTATGCAGGTCTTGCCATCGACGCACCATTGGAGCCATCTGTTTACCTGTATTACGACCTTGATCTTGAAGCTACGACATTAGAAGGCTCAGCCGGTCACTCCTATCCGGTTTCAGAGAATGTCAGCCTGGATCTTGGCGGTACACTTGGCTTCATTGATGCTGACGGCGATGACTTTACTTACTTCCTTGCTTCAGCAGCATTGACCAAACCGGTTGCTGACAATGCGGAAGCGTATGTGAGTGTCAATTTCGGCGCAAACAGCGAAGATACATTCATCGATGACTCAAATGATCTCTTCAATAATGGGGACCTGACGCAGCTTGAGTCTACAGGCTTCTGGTTCGGCATCGGTTTTTCTGCCTCCAACTAAGTGGTTTCTCCTCCACTGTGTGGCCCCGGCTCATAAGAGCCGGGGTTTTTTGTATGTCCCCACCTCGACCTCAGCCTCGCCTGCGCTTATGTTTCGGACATGGCACAACTGACAGATACAATCATTGTTGGCGGCGGACTGACTGGTAGTCTTGCAGCGCTGGCGCTGGCTGACGCGGGCTTTTCCGTCACCCTCATTGACGCAGATGATCCGACCACCATGACTGGTGATAATTTCGACGGGCGCACGACAGCCATTGCCTATGCGTCAGCCCGGCTATTGCAGAAGCTCAATCTCTGGAACGCAATGGCTCCTCAGGCTGGTGCTATTAATGACATTCTGGTGACAGATGGCCGCCCCGCAGGACGGTTCCGTAAAGGCGAGGTCGCGCCTGGCTTTCTCCATTTTGACAGTCGTGAATTGGAAGAAGATGGGGAGGCGACGCCGCTCGGCTGGATCGTTGAAAACCGGCTTATGCGCCGTGTCTTCTTTGATGCGATCGCAGCGAATGAACAAATCACCCTTATCGCCCCAGCCTTTTGCAAAGGCATGAAAGCACAGGCCGGGCAGGCGGAAGTGACACTGACAAATGGTGACACACACCATGCAAGACTTGTCATTGGTGCTGACGGGCGCCGCTCCCCCTTACGGGAGCAGGCAAAAATCAAGACAGCACAATGGCAGTACCACCAGACTGGTATCGTCTGCACAGTCGCCCATGAGAAAGACCATATGGGCATCGCACAGGAAGTGTTTCTTCCGGCTGGGCCATTTGCTATCCTGCCGTTAACGGATAATCGCTCCTCTCTTGTCTGGACGGAGAATGCCAGAGGTGCTGAAAGCTATATGGCGTTAAGTGATGATTTGTTCCTTGCAGAGATTACCAAGCGCTTTGGTCCCTATCTGGGTGAATTGTCGCTTGCCGGGCCACGCTGGTCTTATCCCCTCGGCTTCCATATAGCCTCCCGGTTTTATGCAGACCGCCTGGCTTTAATCGGTGACGCTGCGCATGGCATTCACCCTATCGCCGGACAGGGATATAATCTTGGCGTCAAGGATATTGCCGCTCTTCGGGATGTTCTGCTGGAAACAAGGCAGGCAGGACTTGATATTGGTCACGGCACCCCCCTTGCAAAATATGATCGCTGGCGCCGATTTGACTCAGCTTCTCTCGCCTTTGGCACAGACGCACTGAACAAGATCATGTCGATTGATAATCCGCTTTTACGCGCCGCCCGCAGCGCAGGCATGGGATTTGTGAACCGGGTTGATCCCTTACGGAAGATGTTTATGCGTCAGGCAGGTGGCGACTTTGGCGATCTGCCAAGTTTGATGCGGCCTTAAAGACTGCTCTCAATCACCAGCTCACTTTTATCAAAGGTGATCGCCCCAAGCTCTGACAGGACGTTCATCCCCAGCAGGCTGATTGCCAGACTTTCATCAGGTAAGATGAAAACGTCCACATCACGGACGATCAATCTACCAAGCTCAACTTCATCTGCCCGCATCAACGCGGCCATGGTTTGACCATTAGCAGTGCTGATTGGCCGGGTGAAATCATTATGCCGTGGATAGAGACCAGCCAGCTCCGCATCACTCTCACGTAAGGCGAGAATGCTGGCACCTGTGTCTACCAGTACTTTTACATCACGGCGATTAACGGAGAGATCTGCATAATAATGACCGTTGGCCGCGCGCGGGATGCGGATGATATCTGCATGAGCAGCAGCGACATAGGACAACTCGGCAGAGTTTATCTGCTCGTCCTGCTTGGGCATGGCCGCAATCGATGCGGCTTGTTGATCCAGATGCTTTACGGCGAAAATGGATATGACACCTAAAGCTACGATGCCAATCAGTGTGTCCCGCATATGCCAGCCTCCCATAGTGAGCTGACAGTTTACAAGACGCCCTTTAAGCCGCGCCTAACAGGCATGGTTAACAACTACTTTAACCCGAGGACATCTCGCATAGAGTACAGGCCCGGCTTTTGGGCCGTTACCCATTTGGCGGCTGTCAACGCACCGCGTGCAAACAAACTACGATCTGTCGCCCGGTGTGACAAAGTGATGATCTCATCTTCTGATCCGAAGAGCACCTGATGGTCACCAACGATACCACCAGCACGAGTCACAGAGAAACCTATCTGCCCGGCTTCACGTTCAGCCATAATACCATCACGCACGCGGACCGACTTTTCCTCAAGCTCCACCTTGCGCCCCTTGGCCGCTGCATGGCCCAACATTAGTGCCGTACCGGAAGGCGCATCAACCTTGTGGCGATGGTGGCTTTCATGGATTTCAATGTCGAAGTCTTCACCAAGGCTGGCAGCAGCGCGGCGCACAAGTTCCGTCAGAAGATTAACGCCGAGGCTCATATTGCCGGAGCGCACGACCGGGATATGCTTGGCGACTTCCTCAATTTCCCTCAGCTGTTCTGGCTTGAAGCCGGTTGTGCCGATCACAGCCGGAATGTTACGCTCAACCAGATCGCCGATATGCTCAATGGTGGCGAATGGTGTCGTAAAATCTATCAGTACATCTACTTTTTCAGTAAGCGCCTTGACCGAACCCTCAATGACGAGCGCATCCGGCAGACTTTGCATCAGGGTTGATAATGGTTTGCCGTGATAAGGACTACCTTCATGCTCCAAAGCACCGGATAGCGACAAAGCCTCATCACTGTGCACAAGGTCCAGGAGCGAGCGCCCCATGCGGCCCGCACAACCGGCTATGGCAATGCGCAGGGGCTCCATCATGAAGCGTCTTTCATCTGATCCCAGAAATCTTTCGCTCGGGCGAAGAAGCCTTTTGATTGCGGGCAGGCTTCATCACCGCCCGCTTCACAAAATTCCTGCAGAAGTTCTTTCTGGCGTGCCGTCAGATTAACCGGCGTTTCGACCATCAGTTCAACAAGCATGTCACCAGTACCCTTGCGGCGCAAAACGGTCATGCCTTTGCCACGCAGGCGGAATTTTTTTCCAGGCTGAGCGCCAGGTGGGATCTTAATCTTAACGCGCCCGCCATCGATCGTAGGGGCTTCAATTTCCCCGCCAAGCGCTGCCGTGGTCATCGGTACATGCACAACACAATAGAGGTTGGGGCCATCACGCTCGAACAGGTCGTGCCCATCAACGGACACAAACAAATACAAGTCACCAAAGGGACCGCCACGCACACCTGCCTCGCCCTCACCAGCAAGGCGGATACGCGTGCCATCTTCCACACCAGCTGGAATTTCGACCTGCAATGTGCGGTCTTTCCGCAACCGGCCTTGTCCATTACAGACTGTACACGGATCAGTAATCACTTGCCCCTGGCCATTGCAGGTTGGGCAGGTACGCTCAACCGTGAAGAACCCTTGTTGTGCTCTCACTCGGCCCTGCCCCTGACAGGTGCCGCAGGTGGTAGGGCCCGAACCCGGCTCAGAGCCGGAGCCTTCGCAATTGTCACAGGCTTCTGACGACGGGACCGTGATGGTTTTTTTGGCGCCAGCATAGGCTTCTGACAGGCTGATCGACATTTCGTGCTTCAGGTCGGCGCCGCGACCTGGTGTGCGCCGGGCGCCGCCCTGTTGGCGCGCACCGCCCATGAATTCACCGAAAATATCATCAAAAATATCGGAAAAGGCCCCGGCAGAGAAGCCGCCCTGGCGGTTGAAACCGCCTCCGGCGCTCCCCATGCCACCATTCTGAAACGCAGCATGACCAAAACGGTCATACGCCGCACGCTTCTGCTCATCGGAAAGAACCTCGTAGGCTTCTCCAATTTCCTTGAATTTTTTTTCTGCTTCCGCGTCACCCTGATTCTGGTCCGGGTGGTACTTCATGGCGAGCTTGCGAAAGGCCGATTTTATTGCCTTCTCATCCGCGTCCTTTGCGACGCCCAGTGTGGAGTAGTAATCCTGTGCCATAAGCTAAAGCGACCTACCACTTTTTGAAGAAAAGCCAAATTGCGAGGCGGCGCGCCTCTATTTGAGGTCAGCGCCGCCGGACAGTTTCAGCAGTTTCCTGCGTATTTATTTTTTGTCGCCGTCGACTTCTTCGTAGTCGGCATCGACAATGTCCGCTTCTTCAGCCGCGTCACGGGCAGCATCAGCAGCAGCTTGCGCGTCAGCCTCACCTTCGTTCTGACTGTACATAGCTTCACCGAGCTTCATGGAAGCAGCAGCCAGAGCCTGCACGCCGCCTTGCAGTTTTTCTGCATCGGCATTCTCATCGTCCAGAATTTCACGCATAGAGGTGATGGACTCTTCGATAGCTTGCTTGTCGCCATCTTCGATCTTGTCGCCATGCTCTTTCAGGGCACTCTCCGTAGAGTGGATGAGTGCTTCTGCCTGGTTACGCGCTTCCACCGTTTCGCGGCGCTGCTTGTCAGCTTCCGCATTTGCTTCGGCGTCCTTGACCATTTGTTCGATATCATCATCGCTCAAACCACCAGATGCCTGAATGCGGATCGACTGCTCTTTGTTGGTCGCCTTGTCTTTGGCGGAAACATGCACAATGCCGTTTGCATCGATATCAAAGGTGACTTCGACCTGCGGGACGCCGCGTGGTGCTGGCGGAATACCTACAAGATCAAACTGACCCAGCATCTTGTTGTCCGCTGCCATTTCACGCTCGCCTTGCGCAACGCGAATAGTCACCGCATTCTGATTATCTTCTGCCGTCGAGAACGTCTGTGACTTCTTGGTCGGGATTGTCGTGTTACGGTCGATCAGACGGGTGAAGACGCCGCCGAGTGTTTCGATACCGAGTGATAGTGGCGTTACGTCAAGCAGCAGAACATCCTTAACATCGCCCTGCAGAACGCCGGCCTGAATGGCCGCACCAAGCGCAACAACCTCATCCGGATTCACACCCTTATGCGGATCCTTGCCGAAGAAGTTTTTCACTGTTTCCTGGATTTTAGGCATCCGAGTCATGCCGCCAACCAACACGACTTCGTCAATGTCGGAAGCAGACAGACCAGCATCTTTCAATGCCGCCTTGCATGGATCAACCGTGCGTTTCACAAGATCTTCAACCAGTGACTCGAACTTTGCGCGGGTCAGTTTCAGATTGAGGTGCTTCGGCCCGGACGCATCTGCCGTGATGTAAGGCAGGTTCACTTCATACTGAGATGCCGAAGACAGCTCTTTCTTGGCTTTTTCCGCCTCTTCTTTCAGACGTTGCAGCGCAAGCTTGTCATTGCGCAGGTCCATGCCGTTATCTTTTTTGAACTCGTCGGCAAGGTAATCCACAATGCGGAGATCGAAATCTTCCCCGCCAAGGAAAGTGTCGCCATTGGTGGACTTCACTTCAAAGACACCATCACCGATTTCAAGGATGGAAACGTCGAAGGTCCCACCACCAAGGTCGTAGACGGCGATTGTCTTACCTTCATTTTTGTCCAACCCGTAAGCAAGGGCAGCCGCTGTCGGCTCATTGATGATCCGGAGAACTTCAAGACCTGCGATCTTGCCGGCATCTTTAGTGGCCTGACGCTGGGCATCGTTAAAGTACGCAGGAACCGTGATGACCGCCTGGGTTACTGTCTCGCCCAGATAGCTTTCAGCTGTTTCCTTCATTTTCTGTAGAATGAAGGCTGAAATCTGGGACGGCGCGTATTTTTCGCCGCGTGCTTCGACCCAGGCATCTCCATTATCACCTTTGACAATGGCATATGGCACCATGTCGGAGTCTTTTTTGACAGTTGGGTCTGTAAATGGGCGGCCGATCAAGCGCTTGATCGCAAAGAAAGTATTTTGAGGGTTTGTCACGGCCTGGCGCACAGCTGGCTGCCCCATCAAACGCTCACCATCCTCACTGAAAGCAACAACAGATGGCGTTGTGCGGATGCCTTCGGCGTTTTCGATCACCTTCGGGTCGCCGCCTTCCATCACGGCTACGCAGGAATTGGTTGTCCCGAGGTCAATACCAATGATTTTACCCATTTTGTCTTCTTCTCCTTACAGCAGGCTGAATTGCCGAGCCTTTGCACAAATGTGCGCCTATCAAGCACCCGGACGGACAGCCCCAGACTTAAAAGTTTGATTTTTGTGCCCCTGCCACCTGGCAGCAGCTTCAACGGGGATATAAGCAGGCCATAATCATCGTTCAACCACTCGCGACAGGGGAAATGAGAGAAATTTTGCTCTCGCGATAGGCAAAACCTTAAAGATGGCTGAACGGCCGCTTAAGCATCCATTCACCTCGTTTTGTTACCAGTTTGGTGAGTTCCAATTTCGAGGTTACGTTCCATGAACGCCATATTCAGCCGTCTTTTTCTTTCCGCTGCGTGTTTTTCCCTGGCCGCTTGTGCTTCTGGTGGTGGTAGCGGTGCGCCCGGTGACCCTGTGCCAGTAGCTGGGGCAAACGGAAACCCGGCGCCTGCGCGAAACCTCATCATGACAGATACATCCTACCTGCATCCAAGCAGCGGCGATGGTGTCAGCGTTTCCTATGATGTGGCGGCGACAACTTTGACGGTGAACCGTCAGGTAGTGAATGCCACAACAGGGCAGGAAGCTCTGGTTTTTCAGGAATCCGTACGCGGCTTTTTTGATGACGGAAACACCATGTTCTACGATGCCAATAATGACACATTCACCTTTGATGTGACATCAGGCGTCTCTTCCATGTCAGAAACTTTTTTCAATGTGATGCTGACAGATCCAGTCGACCTGGGCTTTGAATTCAACAACGAAGCAATTGTGATTTCCTCAAACCCTTATATTTGGGGTGGATTTTTTGATCAGTCTACGATTGACAGTTTTTTCGGAAATCCAAGTGCTGTCAATTCCTTCCTGGCGGCTCTTTCAGAATCAACAAGCCCCGCAGATCAGGACCTTGCTGCCGCCATTACAGATCGCGTGAATGAGCTCATCACGAATAGTGATTTCTACTACTATGAAACCAATGGGGTTCAGTATTTCCACCTGAACCTCACCAATGGGGCAGGTACGACAAATTATGCGACACTTGGTGTCTGGGTAGATGCAACCGCTGGCAATGGACAAGAAACTTACGGAGCCGCCGTCTGGGGTGAGCGCACACCGCTCAGCGAAATTCCAACTTCTGGTACTGCTTCATACACGGCGACCGTTGAGGGATATATTCTGCAGAATAACAATATCCAGGATCTGGTTGGCTCAATCGCCTTCAATTTCGATTTCTCAACCGATCTGCTAGACTTCGTCTACGATGCTAACATTCGCGAAACAGGCATTGATGGGACATCAGATTTCTTTGACTACGATGTCTTTGACGGAACAGGCGATATTACCGATGACACGTTCTTCGGCACGTTCGTTAGCCGCTCTGACCCAACAATTACGGGTGAACTGGAAGGTGCTTTCTTTGGCGCTGATGCAGATGAAGTAGCCGGTACGCTGGTCTTTGGTAATAGTAATGTCCACGGTATTGGTGGCTTCCTCGGCGCTAACCCGGAAGCGGCATCACAGCAAAACTGAGCCAGATCAGAAATTCCGTGTCACGCCTATATCAGCCGAATGGCGATCATAATTGAAAAACGGATTGTTTGAGACGTTCTTCAAGTACGCATAGCTGAACACAGGCGCAAAACCATGGTAACGCCAATCCCGCTTGGTCACACGGAATGACACGCCGTATGTCTCGTCTAGCCGGGAAGAACTTTGAAAGTCTCGGACATAATAATCCGGTGCCACCTGCGCCGTGATCCCCCAGGGTAACTCGCGGGAAATAAAGGCGTTCAGCCTGTACTGATGGTTTTTTAGATTATTTGCGTCAGCTTCTTCACGGGTCACCTGGAACCCGAGCCCTGCCACTGTACGCTTGTCCATCACCCGCTGCATGGACACAGCGCCGGAATAAACCGGGCCTGATCGGTTCGGGTTACTGCTGTAATCAACCTGCGCATAAGAACTGCGTAGTGAAAAGCGCATGCGGTCAGACAAAGGCGTGGTCAGCACCATCCGCATCCCATGACTGCGCGAGAAACGCTCGCCACCAAACCAGCGTTTTGAAAAAGCGCCCAGCACACTGACAGTCGCTTTTTTCGCCTGCAATCGCGGACCGATTTCAAAAGACATGAATACATCATCGAAATCAGCATTGGAATAATCGACAACCCGCGCACCAGCGCGTGTTTCAAGCCGCAGTCGGTCAGTCAATTTCGGGAACGCGGCAACATTCAACGAGGTGGAAAGACCGGTGCCAGACTGCTTTTGCGCAGCATCGTCCAGCTGGAATGGCAGACCAAATACCGTGACCGTATCATCCTTCGGGCCATTATTGATATTACTGTTGGGGACGATGGCAGTGCCAAGCTGGAGGTGGAAAACCTTTCGAGCCTCAATACGGCGCAGAAACTGACGCACCAAGGCTTTCGTCTCTTCAGGCAGGCCGTTACCGAGCACATACTGGAAGTGATACGCAGCTGCGCCATCCTTTTTTTGTTCATAAAGACTGCGAGCCAATTCAAGTCGTACCCTGATCAAATCAGGATGAGCATCGAGGATGGATCTGAAATGCTCCTCTGCAGTGACAAAATCCTTGCGCCCGACGGCAACCAGCCCGGTCAGAAAGCGCACTTGCGTAAGGTCAAGCTTGTCGGGATCAGCTTGGGCCAGGCGCAACAGGATCGCTTCTGCCTCGTCATATTCTTTCTTGAGTAACAGTTCCTCTGCAACTTTCAGCGCCTGCTGGCCGGAGAGTGTGACTGTCTCGGGTTGCCGCCCTGACGGCCCATCGGCTCTCGCTATGGCAGGTGCAGCAGCGATCAGCGCAGTGGCGAGCACAACTACTGCCACCCTGCTTTGACGGGAATTTTTCCAGCTTGAAAAAAAAGACTGCCACATATCGCGCGGCAGTCTTACCGGTCGTGGTTAACAGGTGATTTACGATGGTTAACCAGCAGACTGATTCACCATCGCAATAGCGTCTAACGCAGATTATCTGCCATTTCCTGCAGCGTGTCTGCAAGGGCGGCGAGGCGCTTGGCTGCCTCGCCGGCAGCGTCTTCACGGCGCAGATCACGTGCCGTCTGCCGGACATCACGTGCGAGGGTTGTGTTGCGTTCCTCGCTCGCAAGGCCAGCTTCTACTGTATCAACCAGCACACGCAATTCCGCCAGGCGATCCGCCGAAAGGTTGTTACCGCGCTCAAGCTGGTCCAGATAGGCATGCGCCACCACAGGCACTGCAGGCCAGGTGACCGGCAGTTGCTGTTGCGGGTTAAACACCGCCCCCTGATCCGCAAGAGCTGCTGCAGCGATTTCATTCTCTGACAGGTAGTCACTTGGCTTGAGCGCCAGAACGTCCAGACCACGGATGATTTCGGTGCCGTAGATTCGCCCATTATACCAGTAGGTCGACCAGAAACCGCCCACCATCATACGCTCCGGATGCACCGGACCACGGTCAAAGAAGCCGATTTCAAATGGATTGGAAGAGTCAGTGAAATCAATCAGCGA
Source organism: Aquisalinus sp. (assembly GCA_022763145.1). GTDB lineage: Bacteria > Pseudomonadota > Alphaproteobacteria > Caulobacterales > Parvularculaceae > Aquisalinus. Next base: position 12,048 of record JALEGM010000112.1, read on the forward strand.
AAGACCACCTTGATACCAAGCCTGGACAAAAATGTCGCGACCAGGGACAGGCACGATCGAGCCGTTATGCGCGACACAGTTTTCCTTATCTGATTGCGGTGCAGGTAATTTATAGTGGCTACGGAATTCGAGCTTGCCGTCCTCAATGTCGTAGAGAGCATTTGCGCCCCAATCCATCGGGTCATGAACACGGCAGCGTGGGCGGCCACCGCCACCCCATTCATCCGTAAACAGTACTTTCGTACCGTCATTGTTGAATGTAGCTGAATGCCAGTAAGCGAAGCCCTTATCCACTACGGCATCAATACGGCGCGGTTTCAACGGATTGGAAATATCAAAGATAATACCGTTACCAGAACACGCACCGGCTGCAATTTTAGCCGATGGGAAGACTGTAATGTCATGACACTGATCTGTGCGATTAGTATCCTGCGTGTCGTCTCCATGATCACCACCACGCCAAAGGCCTGCAAGAGCCCCTGTTTCAGAATCAGCAAAAACCGCAGGACTATCTACGATGCGTGCTTTTGAAGGATCATCAACCGGAATTTCGATAACATCAATGCGGAAGAGAGCCGTTCTGTCATCGCCTGGAATATCCCCGATGCAGCCCGCAAGCTCTTCTTCGTCACGTACACTTGCTGTCCCGGAATTATAGACAACAATTTTGCCGTCCCGGCCTGGGCCGGAAACAACAGAATGCGTATGTGAGCCTCGACAAGTCTGCACCTGCCCGACCTGCACCGGCTGTGACAGATCACTAATATCAAAAATCCGCAATCCCCTGAAACGCTCAGCACTGACATCCTCAGGAACGCCCTGCTGGCCGCAATCAACACGGCCGCGTGTCTGCTCCACAGACATAATCAACAGATCGCCGACGACCGAGACATCACCCTGACCACCCGGGCAAACGACAGAGCTTTTCAGCTCAGGCACGCCCTCTGCGTCGAGTTTGTAAATGTTGAAGCCGTGATAATTACCGACGATCAGATTATCATCGAAGAAGGCCATGTCCGTGTTGGAAAAGCTCAACAAAGGCGAGCGGGCACCCCATTCAGTGGCTGTTTCCTCGTCTTCGGCCTCATCTTCGTCCGGATCAATGATTGGCGGCAGTCCAACCGGATTTTCAGGATCAAAAAAGCCCTGCGGCTTCGGCAGTGTCGCAACAAGTTCCAAATTGCTGATCGCTTCCCCGGCATCACGGAAGCCTGCGGCAAGATCAACGCGTGGATCTTCCGACAAGCTCGCCAGCAGTGCTGTCATTCTTGTGATCTCGGCATTCTGATCATTAATGACATCATTCACGAAATCATAAAGCACCGGATCATAAGCCGAGCCCCGCTTGGAAAGCAGGTCCTGAGACATGCGCACAGCGCCTTCATGATGCGGGATCATCAGCTCCAGGAACAGCTTGTCAAAAGCTGCCCCTTCCAACGCCGCCAATTGCTCCATTTGCTCTGGCGTGGCCATACCCATCATGGCATGGTCCATATGCGTTTTATGATGATGGTGATGATGCCCTGAACCGCCATGGTGTTGTTTGGCCGGGTCTGGCGCATCTTCACCGCGATCTCGTAGCCAGGTTTGCATGAATTCGATTTCGTCTTCCTGGGAAGCATCAATTCGGCCCGCCAGATCAACGATCTCTGCCCGATTAGTCCGGTCACTCACAAGGGCCGCCATTTCGACCGCTTGATAATGATGCGGGATCATGTCCTGCATGAAGCGCACATCATCTTCTGTATACCGTGTATCAGCGACTCTTGCAGCCTCTTCAGCCGACAATGCCCGCCCAGGTTCCCCTGGCGCACCTGGCTGAATGATGGGCACGTCTTGCGCAGACGCACCGCTTGCACATGCCAGCATGGCCAACGCAATTGTTGAGCCTATTGTATATTTAATGTCGTGTTTATTCAGGCGACGCATGTCTACCCCTCCATCAACTCCAATCGGCGGAGTATGATGGGTTATTGGATAACATTCAAGCGTGCGAGCGCACCCATACGGTACACATTCATGTCAGTAATACCAATGACATCAGTAGGTTACTGGAGCTAAATTCAGGCTGCTTAACCTGCGGCTCCAGCGCCTGTGGAAACGGTCACCATCGCTGCACGCAAAACCCGGTCGCCGATCGTAAAGCCCGGCTGGGCCACATCAACGACATGACCTTTAGGCTCGCCATTGCCCGGCACTTCGGCGATAGCCTGATGCAGGTTCGGATCAAATGGCTCACCTGCGGGAAAAATACGGGTGACGCCATTGCGTTCAAAGACAGTAAGCAGCTCTTTCTCTGTCATGCGGATGCCGTTGATGAGGCCTTTCAGCGCTTCCGGACCGGCTGTTGTCGGGTCTTCCGGTGCGCTTTCAAGCGCGCGCTGAAAATTATCCGCGACAGAAAGAAGGTCGCCGGCAAAATTCTTGATCGCGTACTGGCTTGCTTCTGTTTTTTCGCGGGCCGCGCGCTTGCGCGTGTTTTCAAGGTCAGCGGCAAGGCGCATCATGCGGTCCTTGGCAACTTCCAACTCGCTTTCCAGCTGAGTGATACGTGCCTCTGGGTCGAGCTCATCAAACCCCTCATTTGCAGCCTGAATGGCGTCAGCCACAGCTTCATCAGTCAGATCCTCGTCAATCTCGCTGGATGGTTGGTCATTCATTTTGGGCACACTCACATATTTTAATGGAAAATCCGAAGGACCGGCATTTACGCATTTACCTGCATTATTTCAACAGCCGCGTGACGATTTCTGCGGTGTAATCGACCATGGGGATAATGCGTGCATAGTCCAGGCGCGTCGGGCCGATCACACCGACAACGCCAATAATGTTGTCACCTTCATCGCGATATGGCGAGACCACGACGGATGAACCGGACAACGAGAAGAGACGGTTTTCTGAGCCGATGAAAATACGCACGCCGCGCCCCTCACGAGCGGCCTCCATTAGCTCGATCACGTCCTTCTTCTGCTCAAGGTCCTCGATCAGCATACGGACACGCTCAAGATCGGCCTCACTATCAGTGTTAAGGAGATTTGCTTGCCCGCGCACGATCAGGTTGGCGCCATCACTTGCAAGTTCCGCGATACCTTTGCGAACTAATTCAGCCGTAAGGTCGTTTATTGTTGCGCGACTTTCCAGAATTTCTGCCTCAATAACCGACTTCGCTTCAGCAAGCGTCCGGCCCTTCAGTCGCGCGTTCAGGTAATTACCCGCTTCGATGAGCGCCGCAGGCGGCAGGCCCGGCGGCAGATCAATAATTCGATTTTCCACATCACCATTGCCTGACACCAGTACCACCAGCGCCTTTTCCGGGCTCGTCTGCACAAACTCGATGTGTTTCAGCGGCGCTTCACCCTTGGTAGCCATGACCAGGCCCGCTGTCTGCGTGAGGCCAGAGAGTCGCGCAGCCAACCCGCTGAGAATATCATCAGCTGATTGGCCGGACCCTTCCTGCTCAGCCAGCGCCTTACGCTCAACCTCCGAGACATCACCAACCTGCAGCAGTCCGTCCACGAACAGCCTCAATCCCTGCTGGGTCGGCAAGCGCCCTGCAGAAATATGCGGCGCATAAAGAAGACCCATGTCAGTAAGATCAGAAAGTACATTACGGATTGTTGCCGGTGATACATTTAACCCACCGCCCTGAGAAAGGGTGCGGGAGCCAACAGGCTCTCCCGTTTCAATGTAAGCTTCAACGACCCGGCGAAAAATCTCCCGCGTTCGATCATCTATGGTGGTGAGCAATGACATAAGACTAATTTATAGCGTCCGGCAACAATGCCAAGCCCTGCCCTCGTGCCGCCTCTTACTCTGCCAGCCTTGCAATACTGTCTTCCTGCAGACTGGAGACATAGATTGATCCATCACTTGCCCGCACAGCGCCGGTTACATCAGTATATGACCCGGCAGGGTCCTGCCATGTCTCAAGTATGTTGCCATCCGCATCTATGCGAATGAGGTGACTGTAAGGGGGCGGTGCAGCTGCGTCGCTAAAGCCGGGAATGCGCCACAGGACATTACGCATAAATGGCTTTTCCGCATAGGAATCCACTTCTGCACTACGTGGATTTACAAGTCCGATAAAATAGCCACCTGCACTATCCGGATTAATGTTATCAGGAAAGCCCGGCAGATTATCAATCAACACATCCGTCTGGCCTGCCTTTGGACCTGCCAGCCAGTATTTCAGCACGCGGTATTTCCCGGTCTCATTGACCAGAACGAACTGCCCTGCAGGGTCAACAGCTATGCCATTGGCAAAAACAAGACCTGTCATATGCGTCGTGACACGGTTGCTGGCAGGGTCATAAGACAAGACGCGGCCCGTACCTGCATGTTCCCAGATCTCAGCGATTGATGCTTCCAGCGTCCCGCCCCATTGACCAGGGAAGAATTTTGTACTTGCGTCCGAGAACCATATTCTGCCGTCTGGTGCGATATCAACGTCATCCGCATACCCAATTATCGAACCGTCATTCGCGACATCTGCCAATATTGTTACCGTACCATCTGTGGATACGCTGATGAGGCCTTTATAGGCATCAGCAACGAGCAGGTTTCCTGCATCATCAAATTCGACCCCCAGGGGACGCCCACCAGTGATCGCAACAATGTCAAACTCACCCGTGCGCGGATCAATCTTGATAATGCTGCCATCACTAACACCTGTATAAAGCAGACCATCTGTACCAATATCAATATCTTCAGGGCCAAAGCGCCCGGACAGATCTATATGCTCAGCACGAGCGATCAGATCATTCGGCACGAAGTCTCCTGTCAGCCCTTTATCCTGCGGGGCAACCCAGGCTTTTGGGGAGAGACCAGTTGGCCAGAGCAGAAAATATGCCCCAGCAATAACCATTGCTACCACCAACAGAAAACCAATGACCTTACCCATGCCCTACCTACTCTTTTATGCTGACTGCGCCTTAAGCCCGGTCCGGCGCGTAAATGAAAACACGATCACAATAGCCGCACACCACATATCCTTCATCGTTGATCGTATAGTATACTTTTGGGTGTCCAAGGGCTCCGCCGCCACCTGAACAGGATACGCGTGTTTCAGCAACAAATGTCACCTCAGGAACATCGCCGATACGGCCTAAAATTTCATCAACATCCACGGTCAGATCAGCCATGCTGCACTCTCACTCTAAATCCTTAAAGTCGATCTTTTCTGCCAGACCGCTTTACAAATCAAGCCAAAGGCGCGCTGGCACAGCATCTTGACCTGATCTCGGGAGACCTTGATATGTGAGACAGGAAAGAGAGCGCTCATGCCTGACGGACAGTCACTCAATCAAGACACAACACCGACACGTAACCACAATTGGGCGATTTCGGCGCGCGGTGTCCGCAAGACCTATGCAGGCACCAAAAAGTCACCCCCCAAAGAAGCGCTTAAAGGGATTGATCTCAACATTCCGCAAGGCTCGATTTTCGGCCTGCTCGGCCCCAATGGCGCGGGCAAGTCGACCTTCATCAATATTCTTGCCGGGCTCGTGAACAAGACCGCCGGCGATGTTTCTATCTGGGGTTTTGACATTGATAAAAACCCGCGGCAGGCCCGTGCCTCTATCGGCGTTGTACCGCAGGAAATTTCTTCCGATGTCTTCTTCACGCCCAAGGAGGGACTGGAAATTCAGGCCGGCCTTTATGGCGTGCCCAAGGCGCAGCGTCGCACGATGGAAATTCTCCGCAAGCTGGGGCTGGAGGACAAAGCCGATGCGTATGTGCGCCAACTGTCTGGCGGCATGAAGCGGCGGTTGCTGGTTGCCAAGGCAATGGTCCACTCCCCGCCCGTGCTGATTCTGGATGAACCAACAGCCGGCGTAGATATAGAATTGCGCAAGCAAATGTGGGAGCAGGTCATGGAACTGCACGCCCAGGGCGTGACCGTTATCCTGACCACCCATTACCTCGAAGAAGCGCAGGAATTGTGCGACACCATAGCGATCATCCATCATGGCAATGTCGTCACCTGTCAGCCCAAGACAGAGCTCATTGCTTCCCTCGACAGCAAGATGCTGATGATTACGCCTCAGAATGATATTACTGCGGCGCCCGATTTAGGCAGCGCCTGCGCGGCTGAACTGCGCGAGGATGGCAATCTTTATGTGTCCTATAAGCCCAGCCGCGTGGCGGTTTCAGATATCCTGAACGGCATCAATGACGCAGGTATCAGCGTCAAGGACCTCTCAACGGTCGAAGCTGATCTGGAGGATGTGTTTATGGAGCTGACATATGGCAGCGATAAGCCTCAAGTAACGGGTTGAACCTGTCCAAACCGTCCTTTGACAAGATGGTTAATTCCTGTTTCCATATCTCTGGCGGTGTTGGGCAACCTTGAACCCAAGAGGGGAAAACAACCATGTTAATGCGTTTTTCTGCTGCGCTGGCAGCTTTGATGGTCCTGATGATGGCGCCAGCCGCCACTGCCAAGGATCGACTGGATTTCACTGAAGGTACTGCCCTGTCGCTGCCCACGCTGACCGGCATTGCCGTTAAAGGGGGCGGCAGCGTCACTATCTCACCGGGTAATTCATATTCTGTGACGGTTGTAGAAGGCGGCGAGAAAGTGGTGCTCTTCCTCGAGGGTGATGCCCTGCAGATTGAGTGCGCCCGGCCTTGTCGCGGCAATATCAACCGCGAGATTGAAGTGACGGCGCCGGCCGACGGTGCGATGACCAATGTGGCTGTCGCAGGCGGCGGCTCAATCATGTTTGCTGATGGCTTTGACAGTGTCTCGGAACTGAACGCAGCCGTTGTAGGTGGGGGCAGCCTGCGCGCCTTCAACCTTGAAGCCGGGGACGTCAATGCTGCCGTGACCGGTGGCGGCTCCCTTCAGGTGAACGTAACTGGTGACTTGAGTGCTGCTATCGTTGGTGGTGGCAGCATCGTCTACGAAGGAAACCCGACTGATATCAGTCGTAGCACAATTGGCGGCGGCTCGATCAGCCCACGCTAAAGCAACTCAGGGAGGGAGAGATGGTATTTGCACGGATCGCAGGAGGGCTCGTCGCCTTACTCCTGATGATGTCGATGACAGCAGTTGTCGCAAAGGACGTGTTACCCTTCAGACAGGGCGCACCGGTTCAAATCTCTCCCTTTTCAACACTCGTCCTCCGCGGTGGGGGTGAAGTTTCAATCCGCCCTTCAACCGCCTGGTCTGCAACGGTGGTACAGGGCGGCGATCTCGTTGCCATGTATACAGATGATGGCGATCTCCTGATTGAATGCAAACGACCTTGCCGCAGCAATGCGCGGCGCGTGATAGAAATTCGCGTTCCGTCTACGCCCAATTTGCGTATTGAAAACGGCGGCGTCATCAATATTGCTGCCGGCTTCCCGGCTCAAACCAACTTGACCGCTGCAGTGACAGCTGGCGGCACAATCAACGCCTTTGAATTGGGCGCTGCAGATGTTTCAGCCACGGTACGTGGCGGCGGTACCATCAATGTAACTGCGACGGCAACGCTACGCGCCAATGTGCTGGGCAATGGTACTGTGACCTATGAAGGCTCGCCACGCGTGCAGCAGGACATCACAGGCCGCGGACAGGTCCGCCCCCGTTAAGCGGACTTACGCCTGTCACTAAAGGGCTCAGTTTGCCCGAAAATCCTTATAGTCTGACCAGCTCTTGCCTGCGGGCAGCCCTTTGGAGATGTATTCGCGCAAGGCGGCCGCAGCTACATCATTATCCTCAGGCAGATCATCTGGCTGGATTGGCGGGCCAATGGTAATCTTGAACGTTCGCCCCTTCTTGTTCAGAAGTTCATGGAACAGCGTCATATCACGCAGCTCTTCATTCACATTCCAGAACCAGTAGTAAAGCCATGAATTCCTGCTTACCATATGCGCCGGCAGGATCGGACATTCATACTTTTTCGGAAGCTGCGCCACAGAATTCATCCATGGCTGCTCGGTCAACACCTTGTTCTCATCCATAAATGCAATACGTCCGGAGGGGAACAATACAACTGCCATCCCGGCCTTAAACGCTCGCGCCGTGTTGACCAGCGTCTCGCGTGACTTTGCGCGAGATTTATCTGTCTGGCGCCAGGGCACCGCGATAATCATGTCTTTCAGATGTTCATTGAGGCGTACGGCGTCTTCGTTGGCAAAAAACGTCATATCAGGACGTTTTTGTTTGAGAACGTCGTAAATAGCGACCCCATCAGCAATACCAGACGGATGATTGAGCGCCATGAGGAACGCACCGTCTTCGGGTACATGCTCCATGCCACTAATATCAAGCTGCATGTCCAGCATTTCACTGACGTACTCAAAGGCATCTATCGCCGGATAGTTACCTGCCTCATCGACCATCTGCACTGCGCGATTATAACCAAGCAGCTTATTGAGCACGATCCGATAGACAGGCCACCAGCGACTGCGGCTCAGCTTTTTAGCGCGTTCCAGAATCAGCTGGTCGACAATGTGATTATATTTTTTGGCATGGGCCACAACCCGGGCACGGCGCCGGATCTCTGCCTTGCTCAACTGTTCTGTCTCGGTCATACCTGTACTTAGAACCGTTTTACTTTTAACGCCAGCGCTGCAAACAAACCCTTACAGGGCGCCAGCCTGCAGCTCCTTCAGATCTGTGCAGGCGTTCTTGGCCAATGTCAGCAAAGCCATGAACTGCTCTTCCGTAAACGGATCGCCTTCTGCTGTACCCTGGATCTCGACAATGCCGCCAGAGCCAGTGAGCACGAAATTCGCGTCTGCCTGTGCCGTGGAATCCTCTGCATAATCAAGGTCACACACTGGCGCTCCACTAACCAATCCGCAGGAAATTGCCGCAACACTGTCCGTCAATGGTGTCTCCTTGATAATGCCCTGCTCAACACCCCAGTTGAGACATTGCTTCAAAGCGACATAAGCACCGGTGATTGACGCAGTTCGTGTGCCCCCATCAGCTTGAATAACATCACAATCAAGCATGATCTGACGCTCACCCAGCTTCTTGAGGTCAACAACTGCTCGCAATGAGCGCCCTATGAGCCGCTGAATTTCCTGTGTGCGCCCGGACTGACTGATAGACTTTGCTTCACGCTTCATCCGTGAATGAGTTGACCGTGGTAGCATGCCATATTCCGCTGTCACCCAACCACGCCCCTCACCCCGCAGCCATGGCGGGATGGTCTCATCCCAGCTGGCAGTACACAACACATGCGTGTCACCAAATTTCACCAGACAGGATCCTTCGGCATGTTTTGCATAGCCGGGCTCCAGGGTGACGGAACGCATTTCGTTAAAAGCCCGGCCGGATGGTCGCATGGGGGAGTTCCTTTGTCGTGAGGGGATATAACACTTCGCCTCTCCCTAAACGCCTGTCTGATACTTGTCGAGCCCAGTCGGAGAGCAAACTGTAGAACAGACTCTAAAACTGTATACATGTTCACAGCGCCCAAACATGCTAAGTCATTGGATCAGGTATAAGAGATCACGATGACAGGCGAGCAACCGCAGATAACAGCGCAAGAGAGAACACAGCGTATTGGCCTGTTTCTGGGGCCGATACTGGCGCTTGGCATGTATGCCCTTGGCGCACCGGACGGTCTGTCACAGGAAGGATGGATCGTTGCCTGCCTGACAGTCCTCATGGCTGTATGGTGGGTGAGTGAAGCCATTCCGATCCCCGCCACCGCGCTTTTACCGCTAGTCATCCTGCCGGCGACAAATGTGATGCCGATCAGCGAAGCTGCTGTCGGCTATGCCAACCGCGTGGTGATCCTCCTGATGGGCGGATTCATTATCGCCAAGTCTGTAGAGCGCTGGAACCTGCATACGCGCATTGCGCTGAATATTGTTGCACGTGCCGGCAGCAATCCTGCAGCGCTGATTGGCGGGTTTATGCTCGCCTCGGCGATTCTGTCGATGTGGATCTCCAACACCGCCACCACCATTATGCTTGCCCCGATTGCCCTCTCTGTCGCCCGCTCGGTTCTCGGGGATGACATGGATGCACCTTTCACGCTCGCTATTTTATTGGCCATACCCTACGGCGCTTCTATCGGCGGGCTTGGAACACCGGTTGGTACACCGACCAATCTGATCGTAATCTCCTACCTTGAAGACCAATTCGGTCTATCAATCAGCTTTGATCAATGGATGATGCTGGGCCTGCCTGTCGTTGCGCTGATGTTGCCAGCAGCGTGGCTGGTCCTCACGCGCTGGGGTCTCCAACCAGGAGAAATATCAGGGGCTGCCGGGGCTGCTACGGTCCGCGAACGGCTGACCGGGCTCGGACGCATGAGTACGCCGGAGTTCCGAGTTCTGGTATGTTTTCTCCTTGTTGCTGCATTCTGGATGTTTCGGCGCCCACTGAATAATCTTGATCTATTTGGCATTCAGCCATTCGCGGGTTTCACAGATCACGTCATCGCCATTGCCGGTGCTATCCTGATGTTTCTGGTACCCTCGGGTGACAAACAAAAACGCGGTGCTCTGCTGGATTGGCAGACGGCCGAGCAAATCCCCTGGGGGGTGCTGCTCCTGTTCGGTGGTGGCTTGAGCCTGGCCAGTGCCATAAGCGGCACCGGACTTGCTGCCTGGCTTGGCGATCAGATGGGCGGTGTCGCCACACTACCGCTTATCGTGATCATGCTGATCCTGGTGGTATTCGTGATTTTTGCAACAGAACTGACCAGCAATGTTGCGACGGTTTCTGCGCTTCTGCCTGTCATTGGGGCCATCGCCACCGGTGGTGAAATGAATCCGTTGCTACTGGCTGCCCCTGCCGCAATGGCCGCCAGCTGTGCCTTTATGCTGCCGATCGCCACAGGGCCGAATGCAATTGTCTTTGCAACCGGACATGTGCCCATCCGCAAGATGGCTGTTGTTGGCTTCCGTTTGAATGCGCTCGGGATCATCCTCATCACGCTGGCAGTTTACCTGGTCGCCCCGCGCGTTTTTGGCGTTTGAATCAGGTGTATCGCGTCAAAGCAGCGTGATTTCATCTTACGCGCTGTTCGTGCTAGGCTCTTATCAGCTCATAAGGAGGAGTTACGATTATGCCCATTTCTCGCCTTTTCACAGTCGGTATCGCCACGATAGCCCTTGCTGCTTGCGCCAGTTCCGTACCTGCCTATCAGCAGGCCAGCTCAGACAGAAGTTATGGCTATCGAGACACCCCTATTGAGAGCAATCGTTATCGTATCAGCTATCGCGCCAATAACTCCAGTGTCGCAAGTGACTATGCCCTGTTACGCGCCGCCGAATTAACTATTGCAAACGGTTATGACTGGTTTGAAGTCGTCAGTGCAGATACAGAAAATAGCGCTAATAGAAATTCTGGCTCTTCAGTCAGGATTGGCGGATCTACTGGCAGCTATGGTAGTGGTGTTGGCGTCGGGGTCGGGATTGGCCTTGGTGGGGGGCAGATTTCCTCTTCAAGCGTGCGCATTCTCGAGATTGTCATGGGCAACGGAGAGAAACCCACTTCGCCGAATGCTTATGATGCGAGGACTGTTCAGCAGAACATACGCCCACGCATGAATGTCAGATAATCATCCACCTGCAAGGCGCGTGACGACCAGAAAAACCAGTCGCGCGCCAATCAGGAAGGTAACCAGCACAACAGCCCCGCCGATCAGGTTCGTCACCAAGGAGTTGACCTGATTACCAAGAATGCGGCGCTGATTCATGGCATACAGGAGAAACACCGCGACAATCGGCAACAGCAGGCCGTTCGCAAGCTGCGCAAACAGAATCACGGACACCGGCCGAACACCAGATAATCCAACCAATGCGCCGATCAATAAGATACTGAGAGCTATTACCCGAAAACGGACAGAGCTTGTCTCCCGCGCCCAACCCAGACACTCGCTCACAGCATAGGCCGTCGCAAGAGGTGCCGTGATCGCAGAGGAAAGCCCGGCTGCAAATAGTCCGATAGCGACCAGCCATGTGGCCGCAATACCGAAAGCAGGCTCCAATTGCTGCGCCATATCGGCAGCATTCTCCACCGCCACACCGCTACCAAAAAGACTGGCCGCCGCTGTGGAGAGTATCAAAATTGATATGAGTCCCCCGAGACCGACAGAGAAAATCGTATCGCGCCGGGCCGCTTCAACCGGCCTTTCATGCCCTTGCCAGCGATCCGCCGAGGCCGCAGCATGAAGGAAAAGATTATACGGCACGACAGTTGTGCCAATCAGGGCCAGAACCAGCAACAGACTACCATCCGGTACTGTCGGCCTTAGCCCCGCCAGCATCTGCGAGATATCAGGCTGAATAATCAGTACCGCCACAAGAAACGCAAGAGCCATGACGAGCACAAGACCGATAAGCAAACGCTCGAGCAACTGATAACTGCCACGCCATAGCAGCAAACCGGCAAGCAAAGTGATGATCGCAATATAAGCCTGGAACGGGAGGTCTGTTCCACTCAGCAATGCCTCCATGCCCAATGCAGCACCGGCGATATTGCCAGACTCATACGCCGCATTACCAACATAGAGAGCCGAGAGAACAAGTACGATCACCGCATATCGCAAAGCTGGCACCGGCATTGTTTCCACAAAAACCGCCCCCAGTCCCTTGCCGGAGACAACGCCGAGGCGCGCCGACATTTCCTGCAGGATGATGGCTGAAACCGTTGCAAAGATTAGTGCCCAGATAAGGGCGAAACCAAAACTGGCACCGGCAACCGTACAAGCAGTGACAGTGCCCGGCCCGATAAAAGCTGCGGCGACCAGCGCGCCGGGACCGAAAGGAAGTTTCAGCTTACCCATCAGACGCGCGGCGCGGCTGCCTTCACTTCATCGCTGACATAGGCTTCAAACTTGCCAAAGTTTTCAACAAACATGCCAGCCAGTTTGGCGGCTTGAGCATCATACGCAGCACTGTCTTTCCAGGTGTCGCGCGGGTTCAGTGTTTTCGCCAGGACCTCATTGGCTTCCAGCGGCACCTCAAAACCAAAAGTTTCATCCGTGCGGAACTCTTTATCGTTCAAGGAGCCGTCAAGCGCCGCATTCAGCAGAAGGCGGGTCACACGGATCGGCATACGCTCGCCCTCACCGAACGGGCCACCAGTCCAGCCTGTATTAACGAGCCAGCAAGTCACGTCATGCTCTTCAATCAGCTTACCAAGCAAGTCGCCATAGACAGATGGGTGGCGCGGCATAAAGGGAGCACCAAAGCAAGTTGAAAATGTCGGTTGTGGTTCATTACCAAGACCCTTTTCTGTACCTGCAACCTTTGCGGTGAAGCCGGAAAGGAAATGATACATGGCTTGAGCCGAGGTCAGCCGTGCGATTGGCGGCATGACGCCAAATGCATCTGCTGTCAGCATAATGACGTTCTTCGGGTGACCCGCAACACCTTCAAGATTGGCGTTGGGGATGTACTCAATCGGATACGCCCCGCGTGAGTTTTCCGCCAATGTCGGATCATCGAGGTCCAGCGCCCGGGTTACCGGATCCATCACAACATTCTCGAGCACAGTACCAAATCGCTGTGTCGTCGCGTAAATCTCAGGCTCTGCTGTCGCCGACAAGCGGATCATCTTGGCATAGCAACCGCCTTCAAAATTGAACAATCCGTCAGGCGACCAGCCATGTTCATCATCGCCAATCAGTTCGCGGTGCGGGTCCGCAGAAAGCGTCGTCTTGCCTGTCCCCGACAAACCGAAGAAAATGGCTGAATCACCCTGCTTGCCCACATTAACAGAGCAATGCATCGGCATGATTTCTTTTTCAGGCAGGAGGTAGTTTAAAATAGTGAAAACTGACTTCTTGGTTTCGCCAGCATAGGACGTGCCGCAGATCAAAATCGTGCGGCGGTCAAAGTCACAGGCGATGACTGTTTCACTCTGAGTACCGTGACGCTCTGTATCTGCTTTGAAGCCAGGTAAATTGACGATGGTAAACCCGGACTGGAAGTTCTCCAGTTCTTCTACATCAGGACGTCTTAGCAGGTGACGAATAAACAGGGAATGCCAGGCAAGCTCTGTTACCACTCGCACGCTGAGGCGATGCCGGGCATCCGCGCCACCAAACAGGTCCTGCACGAACAGTTCTTTGCCTTCTGCATAAGCGATCATGTCTTCTTTGAGGGTATCGAACTGCTCAGGAGACATCTCTGCAGCGTTATCCCACCAGATGTTTCCTTCAGAGGCATAATGACGGACGATATATTTGTCTTTGGCAGAGCGCCCGGTATGCTTGCCAGTCTTGACGACCAACGGCCCATGCAGGGCAACCTCGCCTTCCCCGCGACGCACAGACATTTCGTACAGCGCAGGCTCATTCAGGTTGAAATATGCTTTTTCAAGATTTCTGAAACCAATATCCGACAACAGCGATTCCTTGCCCAGGGCCGCTCCATCCATAACTATCCTCCACTGACAGTGTCTTATGAGTTGGCCGTCTCCTTACAGGCAGGGGAGCAGGACTGCAAACACTCACAGGGATTTTGCGTGTTTTTCATGTGGCTACGATGCACATGCTGGTCAAACCGAAAACAAGCGCGTAAGGAACCCTTCACTCGACGAATTGAATTAAAGGAGTACGCCCATGCGGGTCGCGATGATCGGAACCGGATATGTTGGATTGGTCTCCGGCGCCTGTTTTTCAGACTTTGGTCACACAGTCATCTGCGTGGACAAAGACGAAAGCAAGATCGAGCGTCTGCAAAAAGGTGAAATCCCGATTTACGAGCCCGGCCTCGACAAACTGGTGGCCGACAACGTGGCCGCTGAGCGCCTGTCCTTTACGACAGATCTTGGCGCTGCCGTGCCCGGTGCTGATGCCGTGTTCATTGCTGTTGGTACGCCATCACGGCGCGGCGATGGCTTCGCGGATCTTTCTTATGTTCACGCCGCTGCGGAAGAAATCGCAACTCTGCTCCAAGGCTATACCGTCGTCATAACGAAATCGACGGTCCCGGTTGGTACTGGCACCGAAGTTGAAGACATCATCAAGCTGGAGCGCAAGGACCTGAAAGCCGGGATCGATTTCTCTGTTGCCTCAAACCCTGAATTCCTACGCGAAGGTGCCGCGATTGAAGATTTCAAGCGCCCTGACCGCGTTGTCTGCGGCGTTGAGGACGATCACGCAGCAGCCGTCATGCGCGAGCTGTATCGTCCGCTATTCATCAACGAGACCCCAATGGTCGTAACCAATCGTGTGACGTCCGAGCTGATCAAATATGCGGCCAACGCGTTCCTTGCGACCAAGATCACCTTCATCAACGAGATGGCGGACTTATGCGAGAAGGTTGGCGCAAACGTCCAGGAAGTGGCTAAAGGCATCGGCCTTGACGGTCGCATCGGCGGCAAGTTCCTGCATGCAGGACCAGGCTATGGCGGCTCCTGTTTTCCGAAAGACACGTTGGCCCTGGTGCGCACCGCACAGCAGTTTGAAGCGCCAACCAAGATCGTAGAGGCAGTTGTCGAGATCAATGACCAGCGCAAGAAAGCGATGGCTGAGCGCATCAAAGTTGCGGCAGGCGGCGACCTGAACGGCAAGACGGTTGCTGTCCTTGGCCTCACTTTCAAGCCTAACACAGATGATATGCGCGACAGCCCGTCACTCGATATTATCCCGGCCCTGATCGAAGCTGGCGCCACTATCCGCGCGCATGATCCAGCCGGCATGGAAGAGGCCCGGAAACATTTCGGTGACACAATCATGTATTGCGACGGCCCATATCATGCGCTTGAGGGCGCGGACCTAACAGCGATCATCACAGAATGGGACGCCTACAGAGCACTTGATCTTGAGCGCCTGAAGTCTCTTCTCTCCACGCCGACAATTGTCGATCTGCGTAACATCTACAAGCCCGATTACATGGCGGAAAAAGGCTTCGACTATCACTCAATCGGTCGCCCGTCAGTGCCGGTTGAACGCTAGACGATCAGGCACTTGCCAGAAAAACGCCGAACCAGTCATTGGGGTCGGTCCAGAATTGCTCTACCTCCCAGCCCGACTGGCTGAGGAGCTGCGCAAAACTCTCTTGCGTGTATTTATAGGAATACTCTGTCTGGATACGCTCACCCTGCTGGAAGGTGAAGGTTTCCCCAGCGATGCTTACCGTCTGATGGGTCAGAGATTCTATGAAAATTTCGATGCGGCTTTGTTCTGTATTGAAGCAGGAAACATGACGAAACTGCGAGATCTCAAAGTCAGCTGACAACTCCCGGTTCATCCGTGTCAGAAGGTTCAGGGTAAACTGCCGCGTCACGCCCTCGCTGTCATCATAGGCGCGCTCCAGAACTTCCTTGTCTTTCACAAGATCAGCGCTGATCAGGAGGTGCGCCTTGTCACCCATGGCAGCCCTGGCGCCGCGCAAAAACTGCACAGCAACTTCTTCCGGAAAATTGCCAATCGTGGAGCCAGGGAAAAATCCAAGACGCCGGTTCTTGCGCGTAAACGCCGCCGGCAATTCATAGGGCGCGGTCAGGTCAGCTACCAGCGGGATGATCTCCAGCTTTGGAAACAGGACGTGCAATTCCTCGGCTGCATCCTGCAGAAACTCTTCTGCCACATCTATCGGCACATAGAGTTGTGGCTCAAGAGCCGTCAGCAGGCGGCGTGTTTTGATACTGGCGCCGCTGCCAAACTCCGTAATTGCCATACCGGGCCCAAACATGTCAGCGAGAGCCGGAAATGCCTCATCAAAAATCGCTGCCTCGGTTCTGGTGAGATAGTAATCCTCAACCCTGGTGATCTTCTCAAACAGGGCAGAGCCTTGCGTGTCATAAAGCCATTTGCTGGAAATAGAGGGTGGATCAGCCCTGAGGCTGGCCAGAACGTCCGCAGCAAAATCATCGCTGGCTGAGTCAGCCAGTTGTTTTTTCTTCAGCATACTATCTCAGCAATCCTTGGCGAGCCGAAGCCCCGAGAACTGCCACCTTTTATCCGGATGAAAGAAGTTTCTGTATGTCGGCCTGATATGCCCTTCTGGTGTGACACAGGAGCCACCGCGCAAAACCATCTGTCCACTCATGAACTTGCCGTTATACTCCCCAACAGCACCATCAGACACCTTGAAACCGGGATAGGCCGTAAACGGACTTTGCGTCCACTCCCAGACATCCCCGAACATGCCGATTAAACCCGGCCCTGTTTGCGGCCGGGTGCGGAAGCGCTCTGCGCCAGCGAAATTACCTGTCATGTCAACGGTCAGGCTTGCCTGTTCCCACTCCTGCTCCGTTGGCAGACGCGCCCCAGCCCAGGTCGCATAGGCATCAGCCTCGTAATAGCTGATATGCGAAACAGGCGCCTGCTCGTGCACCGGCTGCAAACCGCGCAAGGTCATCTGCGCCCAGCCATCATCCGCCGCCTGCCAGTATAAAGGCGCCTGCCAACCTTGCCGTTGCACCACGTCCCAGCCATCGGCGAGCCAGAGTTTCGGGTTCCCATAGCCACCATCCTGTATGAAACCCAGCCACTCAGCATTGGTGACAGCGCGGGCTGCGAGGGCAAATGGTTGCACCACACAGTCGTGGGCGGGCCCCTCACAGTCAAAGGCAAAATCGTCGCCTGTATGCCCGATGGTCAGAACGCCGCCGGGAAATTCCTGCCAGACCGGGGCTGATGATGCGTCCTCATCAATCACCTCCAAAGGCACCGGGTTGCGCCAGGCGGGCTTGAGCGGGTTCTGGGCAAATAGATGCAGGATGTCGGTCAGCAGTAATTCCTGATGCTGCTGCTCATGATGCAGGCCCAGTTCCAGCAGCGCGCCCATCTGTCCTGTGAAGCTCTCGGCGGAAATCGCCATGATCGCTTCATCCACATGCAACCGGTAAGCTTTTACCTCATCAAGCGAGGGTCGGGTCAGCAGTCCGCGTTGCGGCCTCGGGTGGCGCGCGCCCACCGCCTCATAATAAGAGTTGAAGAGGAAGTTATACGCCTCGTGAAAGAGGTCATATTCGGGGATATGGGGCGCAAGGATGAATGTCTCGAAAAACCAGCTGGTGTGCGCCAGATGCCATTTTGCCGGGCTGGCATCGGGCATTGATTGCGCCGTTGCATCTGCATCAGAAAGACCGTCAGTCAGCCCCAGCGCTTCACCCCGAATGCGCTGATAGGCATTCTGAAGATGGGACAGTTCCTGTGCTGGTAAATTCTTGGCCAATCAGGTCTCCTGTAAGACGGGTCTTTGCAGGATACGCCGCCAGTGACAACAGCCAAACCTGGATTTGGGGCGTATATCATGACTTTTGCAACGAAAGACTTAATGCTGGCCTTCTTGGATCCGAAGGTTGCACTATCCAATTGCAGATTATTGCCTGAGTTAATACTCAGCCTTGATGAATATCGGACCTGCCACGCCACCAAACACAGAGGCAAAATCCAGATCGGCAGCTTGGTACGTTTTGGATCGCGAGTTTAATCGGATTTTTCGCGAAAAAGCCTCTAGAGTAAACAACCAAGGGCGTCCCAAATTCGCAAAAGTTATTGATGATTTGGAGACAAGGGATATTCTTGTAATTGAGGAATGAGATGATATGGGCAGGTCAATTATGCAACGCATAGCCGATCATGAGGCGCGACAAAGGATCACGGGGCCTGCGAATGAAAGGCGTAAGCCCGCGAAGGCACGAGCTGTTAAATTCGGCCCGCAACCCAAATTAAAGGCTATCAGTGGAATTGGGCGCGTCAATTTTGCGAAAGGCAGCACAACCACGTCGATTGCTTTCGAGACAGGCGTTCACAACTTTATGATTTGCCGAACTGGCTTATAAGCCTTAATTGCTCTTTATATGGAATAAAATACTACTATTAAGGGTAAGTTAACAAACCTAAACTTTTGTAACGGTATGCCGAAAGTGAATCCTCATATCCTCCAATGGGCGCGTGAAACCGCCGGGCTTTCTCTTGCAGAGGCCGTAAGGAAGCTTACCCTCAAAGAGGCAAGGGGCATTCCGGCAATTGATCGGCTAATAGCGCTGGAAGAAGGAACTGATTCCCCGTCTCGACCAATGCTGGTGAAGATGGCGAAACTTTACAGAAGACCACTTCTCACCTTCTACCTTCCCGAGGTGCCCAAGCTTGGCGATCGAGGGAAAGACTTCAGAACACTACCTGACACAATCGATCAAACTGAGACCGCACTCGTCGATGCGGTCGTGCGAGACGTACGAATTCGGCAAGCCTTAGTACGTGCTTCTCTGGAAGATGCAGATGAAGCTGCCCCTCTCCCCTTCATCGGCTCAGCTAGAAGGCAAGATGGCGTAAACGCGGTCGTCGCTTCTATTAGCGAAATTCTAGGTTTTGATCGAAATGCCTTTCGCGGCATAAATCAGCTTCAAGGAGCCTTCCCTTATCTTCGTGGCATTACCGAAGCAGCAGGAATTTTCGTTTTACTCATCGATAACCTAGGAAGCCACCACACAACCATTGGAGTGGACGTTTTTCGCGGTTTCGCTCTAGCGGATGAC
>JALEGM010000113.1 GCA_022763145.1 Aquisalinus sp.
AGTCGTTTCTTTATTCAGCGCTGGCCTTGTCGGGCAATGGATTTTTTTTAGAATTAAGATTTTGTGGTGAATAAGGTCACTTTATGATCAGAAACGACGGGCTGCGGAAGAAGCCGTAAAATATGTGCAGGATGGTATGTTGCTGGGACTCGGTACGGGGTCGACGGCAGCACATCTGGTGCGAGCGTTAGGGCAGAGCGTTCGCAATGGATTAAGCGTTCAGGCTATTCCAACCTCGGAAGAGACAAGAGCACTTGCGACGGCAGAAGGCATTGAGCTGGTCGCGCCCGCTGAGACGACCCGGATTGATCTGGTTATTGATGGTGCGGATGAAGTAGACGCGCGCAAGGATCTCATGAAAGGTGGCGGCGGTGCACTCCTGCGGGAAAAGATAATTGCATCTTCTGGTACACGGATGATCGTTATCGCCGACAGTACCAAGAAAGTATCTCAACTTGGCAAGTTCCCCTTGCCGGTGGAAATAGACCGTTTTTCCTGGCCCCTGACGATCCAGAAAATTCGCAAGGTTCTGGAAGAGAATGATCTCGGCGGGGTTAACCTCTCTTTGAGGCCAGGGCCGCGAGAAGCTGGTGGTGGTGTATTCCGCTCTGATGGTGGCAATTATATTGTGGATATCAGCTGTGGCCGGATACCTGATGCACGGCAGCTTGACACTGCGTTGCAAGGTGTGCCCGGTGTTATTGAAACAGGTCTTTTCATTGACATGGCGGACATAGTCATCTTCGGTACTGACGATAGTGTCGAGATCATTGACTGAAAGGCAACTGGCCATGGCAAGCAAATATGATGAACTGAAGCAGGCAATCAGCGACTATGGCGAAGCAGCCATGGAAAATCTTGTGCGCTGTAAAGGTATTGGTCAGGCAATTGTCGCTGGATTTCCTGAATGGCTGGGCTGCCCTGCCGAACGCGTCACGACTGTGCCACCCGGTGGGCAATTTGATCCGCGCCGGGATTATGCGGAAGCAGCCTTCAGTTATCATAACCAGCCGGTTATCCGGCTTGAGCCAATCATTTTCGGTATTTGTGTTGCTGTACAGAATGTTGAGGATTCTGGCGCGTTATGGTTGCGCACAGCCATTCGGCTGGAAGTGACGGGTGACACTTTCGATATTTTTGTCGCCAATCAACCGGCTGTGCATGTGTCGCTGGATTATGACAATGAGAAGCTCGCGCCGGTTTTTGAGGCGATACACAAAGAGTTGATGCAGGTGTTCAAAACCCAACTGGCTGAGTTCAATGACAGCCGTTATGAGCGGGGCATCGGGTTCTTTGTTGCACCCGAAGAGGCGACTGACAAATAATCTCCTGGCTCTTTAGGGGTCTCCCGTCACGACTGTTCAGCTTTGCGTGAGCGGCAAATGAAATGTTTGCCGCTCTCACATTTTCAGCCATAAGGCACGTATGTCTTATGATTATGATCTGTTTACAATCGGTGCGGGGTCTGGCGGTGTGCGGGCCTCTCGTCTGGCATCACAATATGGCGCAAGAGTAGGTATTGCAGAGGAAAGCCGTGTTGGCGGTACCTGTGTCATTCGTGGCTGTGTGCCCAAGAAATTCTTCGTCTATGCCAGCGAGTTCTCCCATGCATTCAAAGATGCTGGCCCGTATGGCTGGACAGTTGGTGATGTCAGTTTTGATTGGAAAACGCTGGTTGCGAACAAGGACACTGAAATTGACCGGTTAAATCAAATTTACATCACCAACCTTAAAAAGGCGGGTGTCGAGCTGTTTCAATCTCGTGCTGAATTAAAAGATCAGCATACAATTCACCTTGTTGAAGAAAACCGGGATGTGACCGCCGAAAAAATCATGATTGCGGTTGGCGGGACACCCTGGACGGATGAAAGCATAGAAGGTCATGATCTTGGCATTACTTCTAATGAGGTTTTCCACCTTGAAGAGTTGCCTGACAGTGTTGTTGTTGCGGGTGGCGGTTACATCGCGATTGAGTTCGCGTGTATTTTTGCTGGTCTTGGAGTCGATACGACCCTTGTGTATCGCGGACCAACGCTATTGAGGAATTTTGACCAGGATATCTCCGCTCAGTTGCATAAAGAACTGGAGCAAAAAGGCGTAAAGCTTGAACTCTCTACGATCTTTACAAAGATTGAACAGGTCGAAAGCAAGAAGCACGTTTCCTTGACGAATGGTAAAATGCTGGTTGCCGATCAGGTTATGTGGGCGGTCGGGCGCAGACCCAAGACAGTCGGTCTTGGTCTTGAAAAAGCAGGTGTTGAGACAAATCGCGGCGGCGCCATTGTCACGGATGATCATCATAAAACCAATGTTGATAACATCTATGCCATTGGTGATGTCACAGACCGTGTAAACCTCACACCGGTTGCTATACGTGAAGGCGTGGCTTTTGCTGAAACCCACTATAATAACACCCCAACAACGATGGACTACGAGTTCATTCCCAAAGCTGTATTCAGCCAACCGCCTGTCGGTACAGTCGGCTTGAGCGAGCAGGAAGCGAAAGATGCAGGTATTGAGGTCGATATCTACAAGTCAGACTTCAGACCAATGAAAAACATTCTCGCGGAAAACCCAGAACGGATGTTGATGAAGGTTGTTGTGGAGAAGGCTACTGACAAGGTAATCGGGTGCCATTTAATCGGGCATGAGGTACCAGAAATGATTCAATGCCTCGCCATCCCGATTAAGCATGGTGTTACGTATGCTGAGTTTAAGGCAACATGTGCTCTGCACCCGACGGCAGCCGAAGAAATCGTGATGCTGCCAAAAGCGAGTTGAGTTCTTTAGCTCTCCCGCCGCGCCAGAAATGCCAGTCGCTCGAACAAATGTACGTCCTGCTCGTTTTTGAGCAGGGCGCCATGCAACGGTGGGATTGCTTTGCGGGGGTCTCGTTCGCGTAACACGGAATCATCCACGTCCTCGGCCATAAGCAGTTTCAGCCAGTCGAGCAATTCTGACGTAGACGGTTTTTTCTTCAGGCCAGGCGTATCGCGTAGCTGGTAGAAGATTTTGAGAGCTTCTGCCACGAGGCGTTTCTTGATGCCGGGGAAGTGCACATCGACAATCTGCTCCATCGTTTCCGTGTCGGGAAACTTGATGTAGTGGAAGAAGCAGCGGCGCAAAAACGCGTCGGGTAGCTCTTTCTCGTTGTTTGATGTGATGACCACGATTGGGCGTTGTTTCGCTTTGATGGTTTCGCCAGTTTCGTAGACATAGAATTCCATGCGGTCGAGTTCCTGCAGGAGATCATTCGGAAACTCGATATCGGCCTTGTCGATCTCGTCGATAAGCAGGATCGGACGCTCTTCAGCGGTAAAGGCGTCCCATAACTTACCGCGTTTGATATAATTGGCGACCTCGGTCGCACGCGCTTCACCAAGCTGACTGTCGCGCAGTCGCGCAACGGCGTCATATTCGTACAGACCTTGTTGGGCTTTGGTCGTGGATTTGATATGCCACTCAAGCAGGTTGGCCCCGAGCGCCTGTGCCATCTCGTGCGCGAGCACGGTTTTGCCGGTACCGGGCTCACCCTTGATCAGCAGAGGCCTTTCCAGGGTTACCGCCGCATTCACCGCAACTTTCAGGTCATCCGTTGCAATATAGTCTTTTGTACCGTCAAATTTCATGTACTGTGCTTTCCCTGAAGACTGAACGCGGAAGATAGCAGTGTGCCGGAGGAGGGCAAGCTGTGAGCGCAGTTATGGTGATGACAGGTCTGGTGCCCTGAAGGCCTTTGTAGCTGTATAGAAATGCAGCAAGGATTTTGGTGGTATGAAAGAATACGCAGTCATCTTTCTCGGCGCCTGGCGCGCGCGCAAAGAGCTTACCGTTGAGGAGCTTGGGCGCCGCGCGGGGATGGAGCCCAAAAGTATTACGGCGCTGGAGAAAAGCACACGGGACTATAGTCCCGAGGATATCGCTCGTTTGTCCAAGGCGCTCGGGATTGAGCCGTATAAGCTGTTCGTGCACCCGGCGGTTCAGTTTAGCGACAAACCGTCATTCGATGGCGTGACAGCCGAAACACTTGCAACACTGCTACAGTTATATATCCCCGATGCTATCTCCCGCCTTAAAGACAGAGACGCAATACAGCGGTTGCTTGATGATGAATTGTCAGACGAATATTGGCAAGTGCAGGGCGAGAAGATGATTGAACTTCTCGGCTTCCTCAGGTCTTGCCGTGAGGATCGTCCTGCTGCTCTACGGGCACTTTTTTCGTCGCTAGAGACTGGGACTCCGCCTCTGCATAATCCTGATTGACGCGATTGAGGTATTCTTTCAGCGCACGATAAATAATGCTCTGTTCAGGCTTGATCTCGCGTCCCGAGGTTAGCCATTTCGGCAAGTAGGAAACATTATCGTTTTTGTTCTTGCTCACGCCCTGATCCTTATGAAGTCTTGGTAATACATGTCGTTACCCGGAATGGGCAAGGGAAAACTCGCATTATCCTTAATATGTCCGATAGCACGCGCGCGTTTTGTTAACTCCGCAGCAAGGTGTGTTACTGAAGGGTTAACTGTAAATAATTGATATATAAAGACTTTTTTTATTCTCTGATAGTTGAATGAAGGTGCGGGCGAGTGTTGCCCGTACTTTCATTTTGAGGAGAATTTTGATGGACGAGAAAAGCCTGATTCAGCACCTGCACGAGTTTGAGCGCAAAGTTTATCTTGGCGTAACTGGCTTGGCTGGTGCTGGTGCCGTGGCTGTTGTGAGCAAATGGCAGACAGCCTGGGCTGATATGTCAGAGGCTGGACAGCAGTTCGGTGAGCTGACAGCAACAGAAGGAGCAACAGCTTCTGCTTATGAGAATGTTGCCGCTGCGCTGGATAATCTTCGCAATGTTATTGCTTTTGGTACACCAGAAGCAATTAATGAGGCCGGACAAAAATTCTATTTTGCTCTGTCAGAAAACCACTCATATTTAGCTTCCTTAATATCAGACAACTTGCGGGGTGACCCTACTGAAGAAGGAGCTGCTGTAAAAGCAGTGGCAATATTAGGTAAGGCGTTAGGTATAAACTAATAACTTCTAGCTTCTTAAGCTTGACAAGCAACCTTCTTGATCGATGATACCTATCGTTCAGGAAGGTAGTTCCGTGATCAATACCTGGGAAGAATATGCATATTTTGGCTTATTATTTTCCTGTTTTATCTTCGCGATATTAACAGCTGATCGTCGTATTCACATAGGCAGCATCACGGTTTTAACGGCTTGGACTGCCAGTATCTTAGTAAGAGAATTTCTGGACATTGTGCCGTGGATTCTGTCGGAAGTTATAATCAACTTAGCCGTTTTTTACGTATTCCTTCAGCTCCACTTTAAGCAGAATGATGAAGAAAGAGAACCTCTCTGGCCGTTGGTTGTGATGGGGCTTGAGGCGTTAATATTTTGTTCTCACTTGGCCTACTGGATTTACGGTTATTCACAGTATGTAGTAACAGTAAATATTTTCTTCGGCTTTGAGGTGCTCACAATCATCTTCATCAGTATATTGAGGATAATAGATCGTTTTTTCGTTAGGGCAGTTCGTAAGTCCCGTCATTAGCCTGTCAGGCCAATTTCCCGAAGTCGCTGTTGCAGGAACTCATTCGCGATAATATCAGGGTCTTCACTGCCATCACGACAGCTTTTGATACAGGAAAGAACGGCGTCTGCGCGTGGGTGCATAAAGAAGGGCATCGAATAACGCGAGATATTGGGCCCATCAGGGTTCACAACCCGGTGTGTTGTGGCCGGGATGCGGTTATTGGTGATCCGTGCCAGCATGTCACCCGCATCTACGATGACAGCATTGCGGCTGCCTTCAACTGGCAACCAGTTTCCATCACGGTCCAGTAGTTCGAGCCCGGCAGTGGAGGCTGCGACCAGAAGCGTGATCAGATTGATATCTTCATGCGCAGCGGCCCGCATTGCTCCCGGCTCTGCGCCATCGGGAATAGGAGGGTAATGCAGCAGACGCAGGATAGAATTGCCGTTTACCGCCAGCTTACGGAAATAATCATCGTCGAGGCCGAGAGAGGGGGCCAGTGCTTCAAGCATCACGTGCCCGGCTTCTTCCAGAGCCTCGTAGAGGCCAAGAAAGGTATCTCGGAAATCAACTGGCGCATCTGGCCACATGTTCGGCGGATAAACTTCAGAGAGCGGGTCGCCTTCCGGAAATTCACGGCCGACATGCCAGAACTCTTTGAGGTCAGAGGCTGTTGAGCCTTTGGCGTGTTCGCGACCAAAAGCGGTGTAGCCGCGCTGTCCGCCGACACCGGAATCACACTTCATTTTCTCAGATACCGGTAGCGCAAAGAAGTCTTCGCTTGCTTTATAGGCCTTGTTCAGAAGGTCCTCGCTGATGCCATGATCGCGCAGGATGATGAAACCGAAATAGCGAAAGCCTTCGTAAAGGGCATCCGCAAATTCGGCTTTTGTGTCGGCATTGCCATGCACGTAATCTGAGAGGCTAAGTTCGGGCACTGTTGTATATTTGCGCATGCTAAATCCCTTTTCAGAGTTGTTTCCTGTCTGCCGCAAAACGCCGAAAAGGGCAATTTTGTATCCGTAACTTTTGTCGTGTTCATGACATACCAAAAGCTTGTGCCATTACCCCCCTTGTTCTTTTTGTCGGCAGGGTGCATCCCTTGAGAGCATGGGATACGGCGGATTGAACCGCCCGGAAACACGAGCGAAGAAGGTTGAACAGGCATGACGGCGACGAATGAATTTCCCACTAATGAACTGATGGTTGCACGGCGGATGGAGGCTTGCCCGAAAGGCCTGCCGTCCAAGTCAGGAATTTACGCTGCGCGCGCAGAGGGTGCGGAACTGTGGGACATTGAGGGCAAGCGCTATATTGACTTTATAGCAGGGATCGGGGTTTTGAATGTCGGCCATCGCCACCCGAAAGTGCAAGCAGCCATCAAGGACCAGCTCGACAAGGTGGTGCATACCTGTTTCGGTGTTGCCCAGTATGAACCATACATTCAGCTAGCGGAGCGTTTGAATGATCTGGTCGGCAAGCTGGGTGGTGGTGCAGCTTACAAGACCATGTTCATGAATACGGGATCAGAGGCGACAGAACATGTCTGTAAGTTTGCCCGGCGTATTACCGGACGCCCGGGACTGATCTCATTTGAAGGCTCTTTCCACGGGCGTACATTGTTGGCGACGGCGCTCACCGGCAAGGCTGTGCCTTACAAAACGGGCTTTGATCCTCTGCCGGGATATGTATTCCATGCGCCGTATCCGAATGAATATAAGGGCCTGTCGGCGCAAGGCGCCCTGAATTGCCTCGATCATATCTTTGAGACGTCGATCCGTGCGCAGGACGTGGCAGGTATCATTATTGAGCCCGTACAAGGGGAAGGTGGTTTTGTTGCGGCGCCGGCAGATTTCCTGAAAGGCTTGCGCGAGCGATGTACGGAACATGGAATCATGTTTATTGCTGATGAGGTGCAGACTGGCTTTGCCCGGACAGGCAAGATGTTTGCGACGGAACATTCTGGTGTTGAACCGGACTTCCTCGTCTGCGCCAAGTCTATTGCTGGCGGTCTTCCCTTGTCTGCGATTATCGGTAAGGCTGAGTTGTTCGACTCTATTCCGGATGGTGGCATGGGCTCGACTTATGGCGGGAACCCCGTGGCCTGTGCAGCGGCGCTTGCCGTTTTAGACCTGATTGAAGAAGACGGGTTGATTGAGCGGGCCGAAGAAATTGGTGCGAAGGTTGAAGCGCGCTGGCGCGAGATGCAGGCTGGTTTCGGTAAGGGTATCTTTGGTGACGTGCGCCGGGTTGGCGCAATGGCAGCTGTGGAGATGGTCGAGGATGGTGATCCTGCAAAGCCGAATACGGCTGCAGCCGGTGCTATTCAGGCGGCTGCACGTAACAAGGGCCTCATCACACTGACAGCAGGCAAGAAAGCCAATGTCATCCGCACACATGTGCCTTTGGTTGCATCTGATGCGTTGATTGATGAGGGCATGGATATTTTCGAAGCTGCTGCCAAAGAGGTCATTGGCTGATGCGAGACTATGTCATATCGCCACCAACCCAGCCGGCGATACCTGTGGTCGGTGGTGGCTGGTTTCCCGTGCGACGGATCTTCTGTATCGGGCAGAATTATCTGGCCGATGTGAAAGAACTGATTGGCGATCACGTCAAGGAAACCGAGGATGAAGCCAAAAAGGCTATTCCTGTCGTTTTTACCAAACCAGCTGACTCTATCTGTCTGGGGGGGAATATCCCTCTACCGCTTTCAACGGATAATTTGCACTATGAGGGCGAACTTGTTGTCGCAATGAAAAGTGGCGGTACGAACCTTTCGCCCTCTGCAGCCGAAGAAATGATTTATGGTTTTGCCGTTGGCTGTGATCTCACCCGCCGGGATTTGCAGGAAGTGGCCAAGGAGCTTTCCGGCCCCTGGGACATGGCCAAGGCGATAGATAATGGCGCTGTTGTTGGGGGTGTGATGCCTGAAAAGGAGTTCTGGGCTCTCGAAGAGGCAAGGTTGATGCTTTCGGTCAATAATGACGTGAAGCAGGAAGAAGACCTCAAGGCGATGATAAAACCTGTCTGGAATATCATCTCGGACATCTCCCGTTATTTTGAGGTCAAAGCAGGTGATCTGATATTCACCGGCACACCTTCTGGTGTCGGGCAACTTGTGCCGGGGGACAGAGTGCGGATCGGCATCAATGATCTTGCGCCAGTCGAGTTCTGGATCAGCGAGCCATGAGTGATTTCGTCTTTGCGCCGCCTGAACAGATTGTCGTGCCGGTTGCTGGTGGTGGCCTGTTCCCGGTACGGCGCATTTTTTGCGTTGGCAAGAATTATGCAGATCATGTGAAGGAAATGGGCGGTGATCCAAAAGATGTACCCCCAGTATTCTTCACCAAACCGGCTGATGCAGTCCATACTGGCGGGAAATTCAATTTTCCACTGGCCACAGATAATCTACACCATGAAGGGGAAATGGTCGTTGCTCTGAAAAGTGGTGGCACGCATATCTCTGAAGCAACGGCGGCAAGCCATATCTTTGGTTATGCTGCGGGGTGTGATCTGACCCGTCGAGACTTGCAGGCAGCCGCGAAAGAAAAGCGCGGTCCCTGGGATACCGCAAAAGCACTCGATGATGGAGCTGTGATCGGACCGATTACACCCGCTAGCGATATCGGGGTACTGGATAAAGGCAGTATCAGCCTGTCCGTAAATGGAGAAACCCGTCAGCAGTCAGACTTGTCCCTGATGATCTGGTCATTGCCTGAGATCATAGCTCGGCTCTCCGGCCTTTTTGAGCTGAAAGCAGGGGATCTCATCTATACCGGCACCCCCGAAGGCGTTGGGGCCCTTGTTGTGGGTGACACGTGCCGAATTGAAGTTGAGGGACTTTCGCCGCTGGATTTTCAGGTTTACGAGCGCCACGGGTGACTGTGTTATGACAGAAGTGATGATACGTCCTGTCAAGCAATCTGATTTCGATGCCATCAGCCGGATTTATGCTGAGGCCGTTGAAACAACAACCGCCAACTGGGAATGGAAAGCGCCAAGTGCAGACGAGTTGTTGCGCCGATACCTCGAGTTGCGAGAGAAAGCTTATCCTTACATTGTCGGTGAAGTTGCTGGAGAGCTTATTGGCTATGCATATGCTTCGCCATTCAATTTGAGGGAAGGCTATCAATGGGTTGTCGAAGACTCTGTTTATATCCATCCGGACCATTTCGGGCGCGGACATGGGTCTGTCTTGTTGGCCGCTCTGATTGAAATATGCACCGCACAGTCATATCGGCATATGTTAGCTGTAATTGGCAGTAGTGATAATACGGCTTCGATCAAACTACATGAAAAGAACGGGTTTGATGTGATGGGTAAAGTACCCGGGATTGGCTGGAAACTGGATAACTGGCAGGATTGGGTTTTGATGGCGCGGCCTCTGGGGCTTGGCACTTCAGCACCGCCCACTGATATTATCAGGAGTATCGCAAATTGAGCGGCAAAGCAGAAACCTATGCGCGTGTGACAAAGGAAATTCTCTCTGTTTTGGAAGGGGAGCGGAACGACATTGCGCGCATGGCAACCATTTCCTGTCTTTTGCATGAGGCTTTTGAAGACCGCATCTGGACAGGTTTCTACATCGTTGATCCTGAGAAACCAAAGGAGCTTGTTGTCGGCCCGTATCAGGGGACGCTGGGGTGTTTGCGCATTCCATTCGGCAAGGGCGTTTGTGGTACGGCGGCTGCGGAGTTAGTCACGCAGGTTGTTGAGGACGTGCATGATTTTCCGGGGCACATTGCCTGTGACAGCCGGTCGGTCAGTGAGATAGTTGTGCCTGTGCGGAATGATAAAGGCGCTTTGATTGCCGTGCTTGATATTGATTCAGATAAGCCAGCGATGTTTGACGCAACAGACAAGGATGCACTCGAGCACCTGGTTGAACAGATTTTTGTTGTAACAGCATAACAGGCAGCGGTGTAAACCAGCCAAAGTCCTTGTTCAGAGTGAGCCTGTCTAACCAGTCGCGCAGATTTATTGAAGGTTCAAGCCTGAGCACAATTTATGCTGGTCAAGCTATCTATTCCGTTTTGCCTCTTTGCGGGCTTTATCTTTTGCCGCTGAAGCTTTCAGGACACCGAAAATGCCGGGATCTTTTTGAGGCGCAGCTTGTGCTTGCTGTGGAGCGGCCTGGTTACCGCCTGCTGGAGGTGCAACAGGGGCTGGCTCAATACGCTGTGCCGGATCAGCCGCGGCATTTTGCGTTGGTTCAGGGTCGGCAGCCATTTGGGTAGAGACGGTCTTGTTGCGGTTGGCGCGGGCATTTTCCATGGTCTTGCGCACATTGATCGGGTTGTCGATGTTTGGAAGTTCGATAACCCCAACGCCCGTACCGCGCAGGATCATCTTTCCATAGCCAAAAATCCGCCCCCAGATTGATTGCTGAAGATTGATCTCTTCGATGTTGCCGAGGCTTACTTCTTTTGTGTCACGGGCAATAAGGCCGGTTTTGAAAATAAAGCGATAATTGGTGATCGCGATTTCTGTCGTCCAGAGGTGGATCATATGCAAGAGCAGGATCAAACAGCCCAGAAAGACTGCGAACAGCGAGACATAGTAGCCCAGCGCAAGATCCTCGAAGCTGCGACCAAGGCCAAATTGCCCCCAGGCAAACAACACCAGGGGAGCAAAGCCGAGGATAAAAAAGAACACATGCCAGAAGGAATAGGTCCAGTTGAAGCGGGCCCGCATGATGATTTCTTCATCCCCCGCCAGTGTCTGTTCTACATAACTCATTATCTGCGATCCCCGCCTTACTTGACGCCCACTCTTATATAGGACTTTTGGGAAACAGCAAAAAGGGGCTTCTTGCGCCTCTGGTTGAAAAAGGAGAGTTGAATTCAACCAGCGCGCCGCTAAAAGCAATCTTCTTGTTCTGGACCTCTGGCGTCGCTGTTGTGCGGTCTCCGGCGGTATCCCAAATCCATCAAACGGTGATCTGACCATGTCAAAATACCAGTACATTTACTTCATGACCGGCCTGACCAAGGCGTATGGGTCAAAGAAAATCCTCGAAAATGTGCATCTGCAGTTCTATCCCGACGCCAAAATCGGGATTGTCGGCGTCAACGGCGCAGGTAAATCGACCCTGTTGAAGATCATGGCCGGTGTTGATCAGGAGTTTTCTGGTGACGCTTATGCAGCGGATGGCGCGAAGGTTGGGTATCTGCCACAGGAACCGGAGCTTGATCCATCCAAGACTGTCTTTGAGAACGCGCTGGAAGGGGTTGGCGAGATCAAGGAAAAGATTGATGAGTTCAACCGCGTCTCCATGGAAATGGCCGAGAATTATTCTGATGAGCTGATGGAGCAGATGTCAGCGCTGCAGGAAGAGATTGATGCGCTGGATGCGTGGGATATCGATTCCAAGGTCGAGATGGCGATGGACGCATTGCGTTGCCCACCAGGTGACTGGCCAGTGGATAAGCTCTCGGGTGGTGAAAAACGCCGTGTCGCATTGGCGCGTCTTCTTTTGTCCAAGCCAGACCTCTTGCTGCTCGACGAGCCGACCAACCACTTGGACGCTGAAAGTGTCGCCTGGCTCGAAAATTATCTGCGCAACTTCCCGGGTGCTGTTGTGTTGGTGACTCACGACCGTTACTTCCTGGACAATGTGACGGGCTGGATTCTGGAATTGGATCGCGCGCGCGGTATTCCGTATGAAGGCAATTATTCCTCCTGGCTGGAACAGAAAGCTAAACGACTTGAGCAGGAACAGCGCGAGGAGCAGACGCGTCAGCGCACCTTGTCGGCTGAACTCGACTGGATTCGCTCGAGCCCGAAAGCCCGTCAGGCCAAGTCGAAAGCACGTATTCAGGCCTATGACGATCTAGCAAACAAAGCCGCCAAGGCTGAAGTATCAACAGCCCAGATCCAGATCCCGCCAGGTCCGCGTCTTGGTGGCGTGGTGATTGAGGCGGAAAACCTCAAGAAAGGATTTGAGGACAAGCTGCTGATTGGCGATCTCTCATTCAAACTGCCACCCGGTGGTATCGTCGGTGTGATCGGTCCGAACGGCGCTGGTAAAACGACCTTGTTCAAAATGCTGACGGGACAGGACACGCCAGACGAGGGCACGTTGCGAGTCGGCGACACAGTATCCCTTGGCTACATGGATCAGACCCGCGATGCGCTCGACCCATCAAAAACCGTATGGGAACAGATTTCTGATGGGCTCGATATCATCACACTGGGTAAAGCTGAACCTGGGACCAAGCCGCGCGAAGTGGCCTCTCGTGCTTACGTGTCCTGGTTCAACTTCAAAGGTGCCGACCAGCAAAAGAAGGTAGGCGACCTCTCCGGCGGGGAGCGCAACCGCGTGCAATTGGCGATGATGCTGAAAGAGGGCGCCAACCTGTTGTTGCTCGACGAGCCGACCAATGACCTTGACGTGGACACGTTGCGCGAACTTGAAAACGCGCTTGATGATTTCCCGGGCTGTGCGGTTATCATCTCGCACGATCGTTGGTTCCTTGATCGTATCGCGACCCATATTCTTGCCTTTGAGGGCGACAGCCATGTGGAGTGGTTCGAAGGAAATTTCGAGGATTACATCGAGGACAAGAAGCGTCGCCTTGGTCCGGATGCGGATATTCCAAAGCGCATCCAGTATCGCAAGATTGAGCGGTGATTGCTCTGTTCGTCGCACCGTAAAATTCACTTTAAAAAACAAAGTGAATGCGTTAGGCTGCCCTTCAAAATGAAGGGAGGCCATAATGCGTTACATATACCTGCTTTTGGGAAGCCTGGCGCTGGTCGCTTGTCAGGAGGCCACGCCACCCTCTGCTGAGGGCACGATAAAATATACCAATGCCAAATGGTGGGATGATGGCTCTTTCACGAGCGATGACAGATGCACAAGCGGTGATCGCATTGTCGTGTGCCCGGCAGAGGTCACCGAGATAGTCGATCTGGAAGGGGCTTATGCCATTCCTGGGCTTGCTGAGTCCCATAATCACAATATCGATAACAATTTCGGCTTTACCCGGATGAACCCGGAGTATTTGAAGCGTGGTATATTCTACGTGAAAAACCCCAACTCCGTTGCATCAGATTATCAGTACATAGAGGCCGACGTTGCGAAGCCACAAACCATAGATGCGATTTTCTCTATGGGTGGTGTAACGGTTGCCGGGGGGCATCCTGAGAGGTTGTATGTCGAGTTTCTCAGCCAGATGCCGGCATATATGGGGAGAGATTTTGACAGCCTGAATGGCGATGCATTCCATCTGGTTGCCAGCGAGGCAGATATTGTACCAACGCTTGATTTACTTCAGGAACAGGGGGCACAATTCGTCAAAACCTATCTTCTTTATTCAGAGGAGTTTGAGAAAAGGGTTGATGATGACAGCTTCTATGGTGCGAAAGGGTTGTCGCCAGAGCTTCACAAGACCCTGACGCAGGCGGCACAAGCCAGAGGCCTTAACGTATCGGCGCATGTGGAGACGGCGGCGGATTTCGCCGCGGCAGTTGCGTCCGGCGTTGATGAGATCAACCATTTGCCTGGATATGCTGTGCGTGATGTTGAGACCATTGAAGCGGCAGAAGCGAGATATCTGATTCCGGAAATTGTCGCGCAAAGTGCCGCTGAGAAAGGGATCGCTGTTGTTACGACAACGGTTATTTCAACTAATTTCTATCAGGACAATCCATCCCAGTACGAGATGGTCAAAGCGATGCAAGTGAAAAATATTTCGACGTTGAAAGAGGCCGGTGTGTTTCTCGCGATTGGCAGCGACAATTATATGTCAACCGCCGCCGAAGAAGCACAGCATCTCGTTGATATTGGCGCAATGACGACGGAAGAGGTTCTGGATTACTGGATAAAGTCGGCCCGTCGGGTGATCTTCCCGGATCGCGCGATTGATTGCCTGACGGTTGGCTGTGAAGCAAGTTTCATCTCAGTTGCCGGTGATCCTCGTGAAAATCTGCCAAAACCTGACACGATTACCTATAAGGTGAAGCAAGGGTACAGGCTCAACTGACTGCGCTTGTTGCCGCCGATCATCTTGACCATATAAAGAAATCTTTATATGTTTATGTCAAAGGTAAGCGCTGTCAAAACTCATGTCTGAAACCAGTCTGGATCATACATTGCGGATTTTTCGCGCGGTGGGCGAAGAAACCCGCCTGCGCATTATGGTGCTGCTGGCGCGAGGCGAGCTAACAGTCACCGAGTTGACCCAAATTCTGGGTCAGAGCCAGCCGCGCGTCTCGCGTCACATCAAGATACTCGCAGAGGCGGGCGTGGTTGAGCGATATCCGGAAGGGGCCTGGGTGTTCTATCGCTTGCAGGACATGAAACCGGAAATGGCGGTGCTGGAGAAATCTCTCGCTTTGCTCAAGTCTTCGTCTGATCTGATTATTGCTCGAGACCGCGAGCGTCTGGAACAAGTGCGGCGGGCGCGGGCAGAACTTGCTGCCAGTTACTTTCAGGAAAGTGCTGCTGAATGGGACAGCCTTCGGCGATTGCATTTGCCTGAGTCTGATGTCGAGCAGGCAATGCGCGACATGCTCGGGGCAACGCAAGTTGAACAGTTTGTTGATCTTGGTACAGGTACCGGCCGTATGCTGATTGTCTTCCAGGATATCTATAAGCAAGGTGTAGGTTTTGATCTGTCGCGCGAAATGCTTGCGGTTGCGCGCGCTCGACTGGAGGAGGCCGGGGTAACACATGCCCGCATTCGCCAGAGTGATCTTTTCTCCTTGCCGCTGGAGGCGGCAACAGCGGATGTCGTTTGCATACATCAGGTTCTGCATTTTCTCTCTGATCCGGCGACCGCCATCAGCAGTGCGAAGGCGCTGCTGAAACCGGGCGGTCGGATGCTCGTCGCTGATTTTGCGTCTCATGAACTTGAGTTTCTGCGCGAGAACCACGCTCATCGACGTCTCGGTTTCTCAGACGCAGAAGTGCTCGGCTGGGCGCAGGGGTGTGGACTGGACTTGGTGCGAACGCAGACACTCGCCCCGGGCAAGAGCGAAAAGGGCAAGCTGACAGTGAAGTTGTGGCTGCTTTCCCTGCCGCAGGATAAAAAAGTGAAATCCCGTAGAAAGGCTAATGTACATGCCTGAACAGTCACCACTCAAGGTCAGCTTTGAGTTTTTCCCCCCGAAGTCCGAGAAGATGCAGGCGCAGCTCTGGAATGCTGTTGAGCGGCTGGCGCCGCTTAATCCGGACTTTGTCTCGGTTACCTACGGAGCAGGTGGATCAACACGCGAGCGCACTCATGACACGGTGCGTCGGATCATTAATAACACAACTCTGCACACGGCGGCGCATCTCACATGCGTGGAAGCAACGCGTGATGAGGTGAACAGCGTTCTGGAAGAATACTGGGCGGCAGGCGTGCGGCATATTGTGGCCTTACGCGGCGATCCGCCAGACGGTGTCGGCGGAAAGTTTGTGCAAACTGAAAACGGGTACCGCAATGCTGCGGACCTTGCCAAAGGCGCGCGAGGTTTGCACGATTTTGAAGTGACAGTAGGTTGTTATCCGGAGAAGCACCCGGAAAGCCCTGACTTTCAGCTGGATATTGAGCTCTTGAAACAGAAAGTGGATGCTGGCGCGACCCGTGCCAT
Organism: Aquisalinus sp.; assembly: GCA_022763145.1. Taxonomy (GTDB): domain Bacteria; phylum Pseudomonadota; class Alphaproteobacteria; order Caulobacterales; family Parvularculaceae; genus Aquisalinus. The sequence continues at coordinate 16,120 of JALEGM010000113.1, forward strand.
CACGCAGTTCTTTTATGACAATGAAGTCTATTTCCGTTTTCTGGAAAAGGTGCGGGCTGCTGGTATAAACATCCCTGTTGTGCCCGGGATCATGCCGGTACTGAATTTTGCATCCTTGCAGAAAATGGCGCGCATGTGTGGCACGACCATCCCGGCTAAATTATTGCGGATGTTTGAAAATCTGGATGATGATCCTGATACACGGCAGATGGTTGCAGCGACCATTGCAGCAGAGCAATGCCTGGATCTGGCCGACCAGGGTATCAGTCATTTCCATTTTTACACGCTCAATCGGGCCGAAATGTCTTTTGCCCTTTGTCATATGCTTGGTGTGCGTCCGGCAAAAACTGTTGAGGGCGCTGCGGCATAATGACTTTAGCGTCAGAGACTCATCTGGCTGCAGGCCAGCGCATTCTGGCGAGTGCGCGTTTTCGGCAAATACTCTCTGTTGCTGTCGAGCACATGCGTGAGCCGCCTGTGGACACGGCCCATGATGAAGCACATTTGCAGCGTGTTATTTCAGCCGCGCTGGAAATTGGCATTGCAGAGGGCGCTGATCTTGAGGTGCTGCTTGCCGCCGCCGCACTGCATGATGTTATCAATGTCCCCAAGAACCATCCGGACAGGGCGCTGGCCAGCAAGCAGGCAGCAGAAGCTGCACGGCCCATTCTGGAAAGTGCTGGCTATACTGAACAAGAGATTAGACCAATTGCGCAGGCCATACTGGAGCACAGTTTTTCAGCGGGCCATGCGCCATCTTCTATTGAGTCTGCCATTCTGCAAGATGCGGACAGACTGGATAGTATCGGGGCGATTGGTGTTGCGCGCACCGCTGCGACAGCCGCCCGAATGGGGAGCTCGTTCTACTGCGCAGATGATTTCTCCGGGGCAGCGCGCGAGTTGGACGACCGGCGGTATATGGTTGACCATTTTTATCGCAAGCTGCTTCTGCTCGCTGAGCGCATGAACACTGGGACAGCCCGCGCTATGGCGGCACAACGCGGGCAGTTCCTCACGGCATATCTTGAGCAGCTTGAGTCAGAGCTGCCAAAATTTCAGATAGAAACTTCCTTATTATGACCACACCCACTTTTATCAATATCGGTGAGCGGACTAATGTCACTGGCTCGGCTAAATTTCGCAAGCTCATCCAGGCGGATGATTATGAGGCAGCGCTAGCCGTTGCCCGGCAGCAGGTTGAAAATGGTGCCCAGATTATTGATGTGAATATGGATGAAGGCATGTTGGATGGTGTCAAAGCCATGACCACATTCCTGCGCCTTATTGCTTCAGAGCCAGATATATGCCGGGTGCCAATCATGATCGATTCTTCCAAATGGGAAGTGATTGAGGCTGGCCTTAAAAATGTTCAGGGCAAGGCTGTGGTCAACTCGATCTCCCTGAAAGAGGGGGAGGCGGCTTTTATAGAGCAGGCGCAGAAGATCCGGCGGTATGGTGCGGCCACTGTTGTCATGGCTTTTGATGAACAGGGGCAGGCTGATACGGCAGATCGTAAAGTTGAAATCTGTACACGATCCTACAATATCCTTACTAAAGAGGTTGGATTTCCGCCTCAGGACATCATTTTTGACCCGAATATCTTTGCTGTCGCGACGGGTATAGAAGAGCACAACAATTATGCTGTAGACTTTATCGAAGCCACACGGCGCATACGCGAAACCCTGCCGCACGCGCATGTTTCCGGCGGTGTTTCCAACATCTCATTTTCTTTTCGCGGCAATGATCGTGTGCGGGAAGCGATGCACTCAGTTTTCCTATATCATGCGATTAAGGCTGGAATGGGCATGGGCATCGTTAATGCCGGTCAATTGGCAATCTATGATGAAATTCCCCTCGATCTGCGCGATCCTGTCGAGGACGTTATTCTCAATAAGCGCGAGGATGCGACTGAGCGACTGCTTGAGGTGGCTGAACGCTATCGTGGGGCCGGGGCTAAGAAACAGCAGGAAGATTTATCCTGGCGCGAGGAAGATGTAGAGAAGCGCCTGCAACATGCGCTCGTTAAAGGTATTACGCAGTATATTGATGAAGATACTGAAGAGGCACGCCAAAAACTTGGCCGGCCTCTTTATGTCATCGAAGGCCCCTTAATGGATGGCATGAACATCGTTGGGGACCTGTTCGGCGATGGTAAAATGTTCCTGCCGCAGGTGGTCAAGTCCGCCCGGGTCATGAAGAAAGCCGTCGCATATCTGACGCCCTTCATGGAGAAGGAAAAGGAAGAGCAGGGGCTGGATCAGCAGAAGGCTGATGGCAAGGTACTGATGGCAACAGTGAAGGGCGATGTGCATGATATTGGCAAAAATATCGTCGGTGTTGTTCTTCAATGTAACAATTATGAAGTTATTGATCTTGGCGTGATGGTGCCAACTGAAAAGATCCTGGCAGAGGCAGAAGCACATGATGTGGATGTAATCGGTCTCTCCGGTCTTATCACACCGAGCCTTGAAGAAATGCAGCATGTTGCTACCGAAATGACCCGGCGCGGTATGAACAAGCCTCTATTGATCGGTGGCGCCACCACATCGCGAACGCACACCGCTGTGAAGATTGCCCCGAAATATGATCAGGGGGTGATTTATGTTCAAGATGCGAGTCGCGCAGTCGGGGTTGTTAGCACACTGATTTCAAAAGAACGGCGTGATGATTATCTACAAGATATCAATACTGATTATAACAAGGTTCGGGAGAATTTTGCGGCCAAACAGCAGAAACAGGATCGCGCAGCGCTTTCTGCAGCCAGGGCGAATTCAACTCCTGTAGAGTGGTCAGGGTATGTTCCGCCGAAACCTGATTTCATAGGGACCAGGCGTTTTCGGGCTTACGACCTTACCACGCTGGCTGAGTATATTGACTGGACACCTTTCTTTGCTTCCTGGGACCTGCACGGACGTTACCCGGCGATACTTAATGACAAGATTGTCGGTGAGGCGGCAAGCAGCCTCTTTAAGGACGCGCAGGAGATGTTGGACCGTATCATTGATGAGAAATGGTTTACTGCCCACGGCGTTGTCGGGTTTTGGCCGTGTCAGGCTTCCGGGGATGACATACTTCTGTATAAAGATGAAGAATGTACGCAGCATGCTGCCACTTTCCATGGTTTGCGACAGCAAATGGTAAAGCGGTCCGGGCAGCCAAATTACTGTCTGTCAGACTTTATAGCGCCGCAGTCTTCAGGCCTGACTGACTATATCGGCGCATTTGCGGTCACAGCGGGTCATGGTGAGAACGAAGCCGCTGATCGGTTTGATCGCGAAGGGGATAATTATTCTGCCATTATGGCGAAAGCTCTGGCCGACCGCTTCGCTGAAGCTTTTGCGGAGCACCTTCACATGCGGGTGCGCCGTGACTTGTGGGGCTATGCTGCCGATGAAATGCTCGATAATGCTGCGCTGATTGAAGAGCGCTATAAGGGTATCCGTCCAGCACCTGGTTATCCGGCTCAGCCCGATCACACGGAAAAAGAAACATTGTTTTCCTTGCTTGATGCGACGGAGAATACGGGCATGACGTTAACCGAAAGCTTTGCGATGCAGCCAGGTGCTTCTGTATCGGGCCTTTATTTCAGTCACCCGGAGTCGGTCTATTTTGGCGTTGGAAAGATCTCTCGAGACCAGGTCACAGACTATGCTGAGCGTAAAGGTAAGCCAGTCGATGAGATCGAGCGCTGGCTCGCTCCCATACTGGGATACTGAAAATATAAGAGGCAGGCCGTCAGACGCCGCCGGTTAACACCACGGCGGCTAACATGATCAAAGCCCCAAAAATGGCGCCGCCCACAAGAATACCGAATTCTGAAATCATCCCCGAACCCTCAAGCTTAATGCCAGACAGACGCAACCTTGCGCCGGATTTAGAGCAGGGAAATCCACCCCTGTGAACATGTTATAAAGTCCGCTAAGCGCATATGTTGCGCCTAAACGCGGTTAAAGCATTGTAATAATTTGTTGAAAAAAAAGTCACAAAAATGTGGAAAAACTCATCCTTGACGACAAAATCGTTGAACGATTCTGCTCAAGGTTGTCACTTTACAAATACTCCGATTGAGAATGTTTCACTGGCCCTCTGCCAGCGCTGTGTCTAAAGGACACTCATGACTTTATGGGAACGCATACAGGCTCTTCTTGAAGCTGCTCGGGAACAGACACTCGGGGCAGTTATGGAAGCGATGCGCCAGCGCAAACTGCGCCGCGATGCCGCAGCATTCTCAATCGCGCTGATTGCCCTTTCAGCTAAAATGGCCAAGGCCGATGGTGTCGTCACAGATGACGAAATACAGGCCTTTGGTGACTTCTTCACCTATCCGCCGGAAGAAGCGAGCAAGGTCCGGATGATCTATCAGTTGGCCCAGGAAGATGTATCGGGTTTTGATCTATATGCGCGTCAGGTAGGTGACTTGTTCCGAGAAGAAGCGGTTGTGCTCGAAGACGTGCTTGATTGCCTTTTTCATATAGCTCTTGCTGATGGTATTCTGCACCCCAAAGAGCTTGAATTATTGCGTGAAGCCTATGCGGCGTTTGAGCTAACGCCATCCGTGTGGCGGCGGGTGAAAGCTGCACATACAGGTTTGGAGAAGGATGATCCTTACGCTGTGCTCGATGTGCCGCATGAAATTTCTGATGCTGATCTGAAAAAAGCCTATCGCAGTCTGGTGAAAGACAATCACCCGGATACCATTATTGCCCGCGGGGTTCCGGAAAATCTCATCAAGATTACAGAACGCCGAATGGCAGCAATCAATGAAGCATATGAAAAAATCCTGGCGGAACGGGCTGCGCTATAATGGACTGACAGCTCTCTGTCACAGCGTTAATGCAACCAATCGTCGGTAACGCTGGATTATTGGTGCATAATTTGCTTTAATCGTAAAACTATGAGTTACACTTATGTCCAGAAGCGCGATGAGCGTTCACCGTCACTGCTCCGTAAAGCGGCCAGCAGTGTTGCTGATATCTTCCTTTTCATCATTATTCTTGCGTTTACAGGTGTAACAGTGATTGCCGTCGCGATAGCAGCGCCACTCGCGTTGGGCATTTCAGCGATCATTGGCAGCCGCCGGGCGGAAAAGACCGGCTGGCAGCCAGCTAAAGCCAGTTAGTTCGCGACAATCCTTCCTGACACTTTTATTGTAGACATCTGATTAGCGTTTCGGAACGGGACTCAGTTGTTATGTCTATTCGTGAATTGAGCCTGCTCGTCATTATGGCGACGATTTGGGGCGCACACTTTTCAATCATCAAGGCTATCACAGGTGGCGCTGTTGATCCTGTGTTCTACGCAGCAGTTCGGATGACGATTGTCGCCGCTTTATTGGCGCCATTGCTGCGCATCCATAAAGGGCAGATGGGAGTCATTCTGCTGGCGGGTGTCTGTCTTGGCGGCCTGAATTACGCTCTGATGTTTTCCGGGATATATTATTCGAATGCGTCCGTTTCAGCCATCACGATGGAGCTGGTTGCGCCATTCACGATGATCCTCTCGGTCATCTTCCTGAAAGAGCGGGTCGGTTTGTTACGAATATTCAGTTTTGCTTTCGCCTTTTCCGGCATCATCATTATTATCACCGCCCGTCAGACAGATGGCATGGGGCCTTCGCCCTTGCTGGGCAGTCTTTTGTTAGTCTGCGCAGCCTGTGTGGAAGCGATTGGTGCGATCTCTGTGAAGAAAGTCAAAGATGTTAAGCCATTTCAGTTGCTTGCCTGGTTTGCTCTTGTGGGGAGTATTGTTCTCTGGGCAGGGACTCTGACATTTGAGAGCGATCAACTTGCGGCCTTTGAGGGGGCAGATCTTTGGCCCTTTATATTGGCGCTCGTCTATTCCGTGGTCTTTGCCTCGTTGGTTGGCCAGGCAACATATTACTGGTTGTTGTCACGCTTGCCGGCAAACCTCGTCGCCTGTTCCACCCTGATGGTTGCCTTCCTCGCGGTGATCTTTGGTGTTGTGTTCCTGTCAGAGCCGCTTTCCTGGCAGCTTTTTGTTGGAGGTGTGATGACTTTATCGGGAACTGGGATCATTCTGTTGCGTGCCGGACGCCGCACGCCTGATGTTGCGCAAGAGCAGATCGCAAAGGAGCACTGACAATGCAGGACCTTACAGTCATAGATCATCCGTCACCTAACTTTGATATGCGCCCTGGTCGGATTGATATGCTTGTTTTGCATTATACAGGCATGAAATCGGGCGCAGCAGCGCTGGAACGGCTCTGTGACGCTACTGCAAAAGTTAGTGCACATTACCTGATTGAGGAAGATGGCCGGATTTTCCGTCTTGTGTTGGAAGAAAATCGTGCATGGCATGCTGGTGTATCGCACTGGCAAGGAAGCGATGGCGTCAACGATAGCTCAGTTGGTATTGAAATTGTGCATCCGGGTCATGAGTGGGGATATCGTCCGTTTACAGAACGGCAGGTTTCGTCAGTTCTGCAATTGGTTGAAGAGATATGCGCGCGGCATAATATCAGCCCCTTGCGCGTGGTAGGGCATTCTGATGTGGCGCCAGAGCGCAAGGAAGACCCTGGCGAGTTATTTCCCTGGGCTTTGCTTGCACAGAAAGGCCTGGCGGTAATGCCATTAAAGGGCGATGACCTCGCCGAGGCGCCAGTGCCTGATTATCCAGACTGTCTGACGATGTTGCGGGAAATCGGCTATAAGGTTGACGGTGTTCAGCACGCAGCGCCTGTTCTTGCTTTTCAACGGCGCTTTCTGACAGAAGCTCTTGGCCAAGGCCTGGATCGACAGACACGACAGGCCATTGGTGCTGTGCATAAAGTCTTTACAAAAGCCTAAAGCAATATTTCAAATCGGCTTGTCACGCCGCACCTGAAATTAAGTTTGATCATTTACCTTAATGCCTGTTGTTCAGAAAAACACAGGGATCGGTACTATGCGGTTCGCTCAGTTTATTTCGCTAATTATGTTCGTTGCTGTCACAGGGTGCGCCAGTATCAGCAATGTGCCGGGTATCAAGAAAGCTGGCTTCAAGTCAGCTGATGTGTCGACGTCCCAAGGTGAGTGGGAATATGTCACGACACGCATTGAGCCGCCAGCTACTTGCTTCGTCGACGAAAAACAAACGGGCAAGCCTGTTCGCTATCACCGTGATTCAATTATTGACCAGCCGAAGTTGCTGAAGCGTGCCGCTCAAAGAGTGCCAGCAACGCCGACAGCTGGCAGGGACTTCTATTGTGCCGCTTTCCATTATGCCGTTGATGAGCGTGGGCGGGTCAAGGATGTCATTACACTGTATAATTCGCATCCGGGTATTGGTGGTGTCAACTTCGCGCGTGATGCAGAACGCACACTCAAGGAATGGCGCTATCAACCGGGCATGGTGGATAAGGCACCGGCCAAATATACCGGGCTGACAACCGTCTTCTATTACGGGTTTGAGGGATAAGGGGACCGCTGGGGTAAAAAAGCGGGGCTCGTGTGGGGACCTGCCGGTGCTGAGGGGCACCGGCAGGTTTTTTCTTGC
>JALEGM010000114.1 GCA_022763145.1 Aquisalinus sp.
CACCTTCTGCCAATACCCCGTCGATACGTGCCGCCCACCCGCCAAAACGCCCGTACACCCCACCCACAACCAGACGGCAGAATATAATATACCTGAACAAGGCATCCTCGAAATTCCGTAAACGCCGAGATTAGACGGAACAGTATGTTTTGCAAAGCAGGCTTCGCGTGAGATTGAGGCCATCACGCGTCAGGTTTGGTTGTGTCATGCAACCGGCATTTTGCCAGGGCTTCTTGCAAGGCATCCGCAAGCTCGCCGCGCTCAGCCGGTGACAGGAAAGCCCCCAGCACAAGCGTTTTGCCATGGCTAACGAGCTTTAACTGGCTCTCGTGTTTTGCCGGGCGCTCTATTTCAATGCGCGTCCAGTAAGGTTGCAGTTTCCAGCGGCTCTCATGGCCAGAAGGCAGAACCCGGCAAACCCATAATTCATCGGCCGTCATAAGGACGCGCTCATGCAAGCGGCCCTGTCTGTAACTCAGACGGAAAGCCAGCCAGACAGCGAAAACATCAAGGCCCGCGAAAAAAACCACCGGCCAGGCCCCGATGACGAGATAAACAATCCCGGCGATAACATTAAAGGCAATAACCACCGTCATGACTGCAATAAAGCCTGCATTTGGCAAGGACCGGTTGGGATAAAGAAGCGCATTAAACAGCAGTGGCTCGTCACGCTCATCTGGACCGGTCGAGACATCAGCCATAGCTCTGCCCTGAATGAGTGGCGGCATGTTCTCGATGATGTGCGCTTCTGACATGGGTGAAACTTAAGAGAGATGCCCTGTTGCGGCAACTTATCGTCATGAAATTCTGTCTGCCGTTATGTCGGCCATCTGTGAAAAAATCTCAGCTGGCACTGGCGGAAAAGGCGCAAAACGGCTTAGGTAAGAAATTATTAACCATCTTAACAGGCTTCGTGCCGAGATCGCCGAAAGGGAGACCAGAATGAGCGACTATATCGAAAATGTCCGTAAATACCGCTCCAATGCCAGTGAAGACACGGTCGACAAGATCGTCAAACACCTCGGCATCGCGCTTAGAAACCGGGATTCTTCTCTTGTCTCTTGTTCCGATAAATCAGAGCTGGAGCGGGTGCGTGAAAGCTGGTGCAAGAAGAAACTTGCTTCTGACAAGTCTGATGATGAACTGGATGAAATCATCAATGAAGTCTGTGTGCAAATGGCTGAGGAAAAAGGCAATAAGCACCGGGTGACGTTCTACTATCTTGTCGCCGACAAGCTGGACAAGTTGATTACTCTGTAAGCAACATGCCACCAGGCAGGATTTTAGGCAGGCGGCAGCAATGCTGGCCTGCCTTTTTGCAACCAGGCTGAGGGTAAGATGCCCAGAAACATGACTCGCGCAAACATCGCGGCTTTTTACGAAATCCTGTCACAGGTGAAGCCTGCGCCTGATACAGAACTAACCTATCATGATCCGTATACACTATTGATAGCCGTAACACTGTCGGCACAGGCAACTGATGTCGGGGTCAACAAGGCCACGGCGAAACTCTTCCCCGTCGCCGATACCCCCTGGAAGATGGTTGCGTTGGGGGAAGAAAAACTTGGGGAGCACATTCGCACCATCGGTCTGTGGCGGAACAAGGCAAAGAATGTCATCAAGCTCTCGCAAATGCTGATTGATGAGCATGGCGGCGTTGTGCCGCAAGACCGGGATGAACTACAGAAACTGCCGGGTGTCGGGCGCAAGACCGCCAATGTCGTATGTAATGTCGCTTTTGGTCAGCCAACTATTGCTGTCGATACGCACATTTTCAGGGTTTCCAACCGCACGGGTCTTGCCCGTGGGAAGGATGTTCTGGCCGTTGAGCAACGCCTTGAGAAAGTGACGCCCTCTGAGTATCTACTCCATGCCCATCACTGGCTGATCCTGCACGGTCGTTATATTTGCAAAGCGATGGGTGATCCTGAGTGCTGGCGATGCCCTGTACGTGATCTGTGCCTGTACGCACCCAAGACGCCGGAAGGGGGCTTCCCGAAAGCGAAGAAGACCGGGGCGGCCCAGACCCCGAAGAAGAAAAAGTCCATGCGTAAAAAGCCGCCCCTGAAGTCAGTTGGAAAAACAAAAGCAAAGGAGTCACCTGCATGACTGAGCAAGCCCCAGACCTGATTGACCGACTGATCGTGCCCCTTGATGTGGCAACGCCCGAAGAAGCAGAAACAACAGTTGCTCTGCTTGGTGATGCCGCACGATTCTATAAAATCGGTTATCAACTGATGCCGGTGGGCGGATCTGAACTGGCGCGCAGATTACTGAACAAGGGCAAGAAGGTTTTTCTCGATTTCAAGTTTCTTGATATTGGTGCAACCGTCGAGAAGGGCGTTGCAAGTGCCGCGAGGCTGGGGGGTGATTTCATTACGATCCATGCCGATCCTGACGCGTTGGCTGGGGCCATGCAAGGGCGAGGCAGTAATGAGCGCCTCAAAATACTGGCGGTGACCGTGTTAACAAGCTGGAATGCTGATACGCTGAAGGCTTATAAAATTGATATGTCAGTGCACGATCTTGTTTTATACCGTGCCGAAATGGCCGCTAATGCAGGTGTTGACGGGATTGTTGCATCCGCACAGGAGGCGGCGTCAATTCGTGCCCGGTTTGGTCACGACCTCACTATCGTCACGCCCGGCATAAGGCCGAAAGGGGCCAGCGCTAACGACCAGAAACGCGTGGTCACGCCGGCGGAAGCAATTCGCGCCGGGTCCGACCATCTGGTCATTGGCAGGCCAATCCTCAACGCGCCAAACCCCAAAGATGCTGTGCGCGTGGTGATGGAGGAAATGACAGCGGCTCTGGCGGAAGGCGAAGCGGCCGTTTGACCCCTTTCCCGGACGCGGTTTCGGGCTTATGATGAAAAAAACAGGAGGAACGCCATGGCTGATGCCAGCAACCCGGAAGCTCGCGCAACTTTTTCTGCGATGACAGAAGGTACCCAGGAAGACTGGATGAAGATTGCCGTCAATGCCATGGAATTTAACAAGGGATTGGCAACTCGCGTTCTCGATCACTTACGCATTCTTGATGGCGATTTTGGCGGTTTTCCAGTTGATCGTCTCGAGCACAGCCTTCAAACGGCGACCAGAGCCCATCGGGATGGCCGGGATGAGGAGTATGTCGTTTGTGCCCTGCTGCATGACATCGGTGACACACTGGGCTCCTACAACCATCCGGATATTGCGGCCGCGATCCTCAAGCCGTTTGTTTCAGAGAAAAATCACTGGATGGTCGAGCAGCACGGTATCTTTCAGGGCTATTACTTTTTCCACCATATAGGTATCGACCGGAACATGCGTGACCGGTTCGAGGGGCACGAGTATTATCAATATACGGCTGAATTTTGCCACAAATACGATCAAGCAGCCTTTGACAGCGACTATGATACGATGCCGCTGGACGCCTTTGAACCAATGGTACAAAGGGTTTTTGAAGCGCCAAAGAGATCAATTTATATGGATGCGCTTAAAGAAGAGGCTTGACATTATTCAGCCTACATCTCCTTGCTTTTTCCTTCAAAAGGATTCAGCTTCTTCAAGAAGAGTTGAATGCCACCACGATTCTCTTTGCGCGCGAGGGCTTCTTCGCTGATAAGGAAAGTTGTCTGGATGACATATCTCTCGCCGGCAAAAGGCGGGTGGCCGTGCCAGCTGCTGTCTGATCTCGCAAAAGCGAACACATTGCCTGCAAGGGGTGATACTTCTTCAGCAAAATCATCCATATCTTGATCGCCGTTCAGGGCTCGGATGGCGCCGCCTGCGGTATCATCCCAACCGTCGTTCAGATATATCAGCATGGTGCAGATTTTTGAGACGCTATCATTGTGAATGCGCCCGTCGCCAACTTTCGAGAGTTTGCGTACCGTGATCATGCGCGGCTTGTCCCGCAACTCAAGACTCAACTTGTCTGATAATACGTCCGCCAGTTCCGGTGACTGCAGGTCAGCGATAAGGTCGGCAAATGACCCCCGGCTGTCTAGTTTCGTCAATGGCAGGTAGCCTGTTTTCTGAATGTCTGGATAATCCTGTCTGACCGAGGCAGCCTGGTCTGAAGTGACAGCGCCTTCGGCGACGATGTAGGTGAACGGCTCAGTGCGGGTATGCGCGGCGCGCAAGGCATCAAAATTCAACATATCTCAACTCTAACAATGGTCAGTCTGTCACTGGGTTGGCTAATGCTTCAGGTAATACTGCAATGACCACCAAATTGCCATAACGGAAATACAAGAGAGGTATCCAGGCAAAATCCGGAAAAATCGTCTGGACAATTTGCGCGTGGCGGGCTCTTTTCTGCCCAGATTTGTGTGAGGAAATGGTGAGCCAGAAAACTGTCATCTGCATGAAATGGGGAACCCGTTATGGCCCGGAGTTTGTCAATCGGCTATATGGCGGCGTGACACGCAACATCACCGGACCTTTGCGCTTTATCTGCTTCACGGATGACAAGACGGGACTTTCGCAAGGGATTGAGATACAGCCTTTGCCCCGGATCAACTTGCCGGAAGCTTATAAATGGACACCCTGGCGCAAACTCTCCTGTTGGCAATATCCGCTGGCTGACCTTGAGGGTGACATTCTGTTTCTTGATATTGACCTGATTGTAGTCGGCTCTCTGGATGATTTATTTGCGTTCGCGCCAGGAGAATATTGCGTCATAGAAAACTGGACACAGAAGGGGCGAGGCATAGGCAATACTTCTGCCTACAGATTTCCTGCCGGCAAGTATGAACAGTTGTTTGAGATTTTTGATGCCAATCCCGATCAGGTGCTTGGCGAATGCGGTATAGAGCAGCAATATATCTCAAAATATATCCCCAATCAGAGCTTCTGGCCTGCAGAGTGGTGCCTGTCATATAAACATGACCTTGTGCCGAAGTTTCCCCTGAATTGGCTGAAGCCGCCAGCATTGCCGGAAGAGGCGCGGATCATCGCTTTCACAGGCCGGCCAGATCCTGATGAGGCGCGCGCAGGGCAATGGCAGGCGCCGTGGTACAAAAAATTCTATAAGCACGCCAAACCAGCAACCTGGATTGCTGAGCACTGGCGCTAGGGTATAGAGGTGCGCCGTAAATGGCTGATCGCAAGAGTAAATTGAAACGTAAGCTGAATGGGCGCTATGTGGCCTGGCGACTTTCCTATGCTCTCGTTTCTACAGCGCCCTTTTTGCGAAATAGGTTGAACTTCTTCGGACGTGCATTGCCCGCTACTGAAATAGAGAACGCACAGATAATACCCAAGAATACAGTATATAAGCAGCCTTTTTCCGCTCAGCATCAGTCTTTCATTCAGGAAAAGTGTGCAGACGATAAAGGGCGCTTTCTAAGTGAGCCGCAGCCTGATTACTACTCAGGTGATGTAGTTGTTTCAGTGCGCTATGCACTCCTGTCTCAGGCAACATTTTACGCCCATGCCGGCTCTGTCGCAGATAAAGAGCGTGGCAGCATTGTGTCGGAGGCGCCGGGGCGGCCAAACTGGAACCACGACAAAATCAGGCTTACGACTCAGAAAATCACCTCTAATGAAGCATTGGCAATACCGGTGCGCAGGTATACGAATTATTCTCACTTCCTTTTTGACTATACGCTGCCAGTACTGGCATTTTTGCAGGAAAATCAGGAGATTTCACGAGGAGCCGTTTTCTACCTGGTCGAAAGCCAGCCAAACTTCGTCAACGCGGTGATAGAAAAGATGGCGGAGCATTTCGGTCTAGGCGTAAAGCTGATTCCGCGTAACGCACAGTTGCAGGCGGAGCATATGTTGCAGTTTGAAGTGGAAGCGCCCTGCAGCACATGGACTTGCGGCACTCCAGCTATGGCTCAGCTCTTAAGAAAAATTCTCCTCGGTGAGGCGACCCCGCCAGACCGAAAACCATGGCGCAAAGTTTATCTCCACCGGGACGGCGCTAAATGGCGCAACCTGGATAACGCAGATGAAGTGCGCCAGTTGATGAAGAGCGCAGGGTTTGAGGTGTTTACACCGCTACAAGATAATTTTCTGGAACAGGTGCGATTGATGTCCGAAACGCGCCTGCTGGTATCGGCGCACGGCGCGGCGTTGACTAATCTTCTGTTTATGCCGGAGGGTGGGCACGTAATCGAGTTTTTCCCTGAGGACTTTGCCATCAGCTGTTACCTGGCTGCAGCAAGGTTTATGGGACACGATCATTCACCGGTGATTGGTATCAATACTGGGGGGCGTCAAAATTATGCCGTCCCTGCTGATGAGTTGAAGGTATTAGTTGGTTCCCTTACGGAGCGGAGTGGATGAAGATCCTGTTTGCCAACAGATTATTTGCTGATGGCTTTACAGCTTCCAGCACAACAGCAGATGGGTTAGGCGGCATTGAGATCGCCACACAGCACATCGCTAGAGAACTTGTGCAGCTTGGCCATGATGTTTCCGTATCGGTCAATATCCCGAAACAACTGGTGGAAAATGAGATCACGTGGAGCCCGGCTAAGAACCTTCAGCAAATTCTACAGGCTGAACACGGCTTTGATGCCATCATTTCCAGCAATGACTCTCTGCCTTTTGTCTGGGCGGGCAATGGTGTGCAACAAAATCTGCTCTGGCAGCATAACCCCATGCCGCTTGCAAAAGCCTGGCGAAAAAAGCAATTATTGCCAATTCTGAAAACGCGACCTCATCTGGTCTGTGTAGGATCTTATCTTAAAGATAGCTTTTCATCTCTTTATCCGTTCTCGTCTCGCGCCGTTATCGGCCTCGCCGTATCAGAGTTGTTCAAGAAGGATCCCGAGGGAGATATTCCGCGCCGCGCCATCTGGCTCTCACAGTCCCAGAGGGGATTGAAAGAAACTCTGACCCTCTGGATGGAGCAAATCGCACCACGCGTGCCTGATGCGGAAATGCTGGTGTTCAGCTGCCAGCATCGGGAACAGGAGTATGATGCAGCGAGTTTAAAAAAGACTGGCATAAAGTTTATGCCACGGATTTCCCAACAGGAGCTCGCAAGCTATCTCAATCATTCAAGGATTATGATTTATCCAGGTGCAAGGGATGAGACATTTTGCCTCGCGGCAGCTGAAGCCTTATGTAGCGGTGTACCAATCGTCACGCGAGGGATCGGTTCATTATCCGAACGTGTTACGCATGGTGTGGACGGATTAATTATTAAATCATCAGAGGAAGCGGCAGCTGCATCCGTGAAAATTTTGACGGATGATGCTTACTGGCAAACCTTACGCAAGGGTGCGCTCGCCGCTCGTGAAGTCTTGAGTTGGCGGAAGGTGGCTGAGAATTGGGTCGCCCATATTCAGACCTTGCCGAAAAAGAGCTAGTATTAATCGCCTCCTGAGAGTTGAAGGCGAAACCTTAAAATGAACCAAGGGGGCCATCCATGACCGAAGAACTTCGCGTTTATTTTTCCTTTCGCAGTCCCTATTCCCGGCTCGGTTTACACAAGGTGCGCTTGGCCGGTATCGAGAGCAAGATATCCATAAAGATTATTCCCTTCATTGCCGTGGCTGAGGGCGTTCCCTTTTTTGATCCAATGTCGAGCCCGCCAAAGATGGCTTATTATATGGAAGATGCACCGCGCATGACGAAACGTCTCGGTCTGCCAATGCGCCCGCCGAATCCCTTCGACGTGTCATTAACGCGCGCCAACAGGGCCTTTGTTGCGGCGGATAATCTGGGAAGGGGACTTGAATATGCGATCGCTGTTTCTGATGCCCGTTGGGGGAAGGGGCAAAATATATCGGATATGAGTGTTCTGGCTGCCTGTGCAGAGGAAGTTGGCTTGCCACCCGATATGCCCAAGCAAGCGAAAACAGATGCAGCAATCGCCAGCGCGTTAGAGAAATGTGCTGAGCAAAGTGCAGGGGATGAGGTTTTCGGTGTGCCGTTTGCTGTCCTTGAATCTGGTGGGTCGGTCCAGAAATTCTGGGGGCAGGATCGCTTTGATCTGCTCCCTGAAGTTATTTAAGTCTAAAGCTGCGCAGCGTTGAACGTGTCACAGTCTTCCATTTGACCGCTGTCAAATCCGTTACGGAACCAGCGCTTGCGTTGCTCTGATGTGCCGTGGGTGAAGCTGTCCGGCATGGGGGTGCGCCCTGCCTGGCGTTGTAGCGTATCATCGCCGATAGCATTGGCAGCTGTCAGTGCTTCCTCCAGATCGCCAGGTTCCAGCGTGAACATGTTGTTCTCATGATAGGCCCAGACGCCCGCCAGACAGTCAGCCTGCAATTCCATCATCACTTGCAATTCGTTCTGTCGTGCTTGTGCCCGTGCTGATGAGCGGGCCTGCAACTTGGCCTGATGCACCTGCTCGGAAACGCCTGTGATCGTCTGTATATGGTGACCCACTTCATGCGCGATCACATAGGCTTGGGCAAAATCACCGCTGGCCCCGAAGCGTTGTGAGAGTTCCTTGAAAAAGCCCGTATCCAGATAAACCTCGCGCGTCGCGGGGCAGTAGAAGGGGCCAACAGCAGAAGTTGCATATCCGCAGGCGCCTGCCTGCACACCACCGGAGAAGAGGTTCAGCTTTGGCTCTTCATAGGTCTGGCCACGTTTGCGGAATTCTGCATTCCAGACGTCTTCTGTGGAAGCGAGCACCACACAAACAAACTGATCTGTCTGGTCGCCATCTACACACAAATTGATATTGGGCTGGCTTGAACCACTGCCAACTTGAGCTGTCTGCGGTGCAGCACCCATAAGGAGGCGTAGCGGGTCAACTCCAGCGGCTTGGAGAGCAAAAAAGGCAACAACCAATATAACAATCCCGCCAATGCCGAACCGGGAGAAAATGAAGCGGATCGCCAGAAAAATCAGACCGCCGCTGGCCAACCCACCACTGGAGCCGCTACTTTCACCGCGACGGTTCACTACATTGTCACTTTTACGTCTGTTCTGCCAACGCATCGCACCCTCCTCAAAATAGACTGGCTTGAAGCCAGACTTTCAGATCCTCGGCCAGAATCAATCACGATGAAGGCCAAAATGCAATGACTCAAAGGGCCCGCCGATATTTCGGCAGGCCCTTCAAAAAGTGCTGGATCAGTCTTTTTTGCTGCGGTTGAGGAACCAGATGCCAATAGCGATCGGAATTAACAGCCGCACGGCCATATCTGTCAGCAGGGCTGGTCCAAGCGGTGGAAACTCGATGTCAGATACATCCAGAATTGCCATGAATGACTCAAGAATGCTTCCACCGTCACCTAGCGCGACGATGTAGGCGGCGCCGACAGAAAGTAAGGTCAGATTATATCCTGTATGCACGCCAGCCGCCGCCGCAACTGAACCTGTCGCCCGTGACATGGCAGCAAACATATAACCGAGGGCAGCCGTCAAAATAATGTAATATATGCCGACAGCCGGGTTCACAAAAAATCTGTCACCGTGTGCAAGGCCAAAAAAGAGCGATGAAAGCAACAGGCCGGCAGAGAGGCCATGGCGTGCGCCAAAACCACTGAACATCCAGCCTCGGAACATAACTTCTTCAGCAGGCGCCTGAACCATCACTACGACAAAAAGTATGACGAGCGCTATGGCGAATTGACTGGTCTGTACCAGAGACCAGTCCGGTTCACCGTCTGGCATTGACCCCCAAACATCTCCAATGAAAACAGTCGGGATAGTCAATAGAACAGCCAGCAGAATGCCACCCAAAAAGCCGGGCCAGAATTTGGCACCGTAAAGAAAATCTCCGAGGCCGGCGGAGGCCAGTGAGCGTTTCTCCATTTTAACTTTCAGTATAGAAAGTAGAGTAGTGCCGCCGAAGAAACCGATCATGAATCCAACGATAGCTGGTACCATTATCTCCGCAGGTGGATTAGCCGCCAGGGCATCTTGATCAATATTTTCACCAAGAAAGATTACAGCAGAAACACCAGCCATGATGCCCGCTACGAGGATGCCGATAACAGCTGCAAGGAGCCATAATACGAGTCCCTGAAGCCATCCCCACCAGCCACTTACAGGTCTGGCTGTGTCCGGTATTTCTGCAAAAACATTAGCTTTAGCATGAAACGGTTTTGTCGTTCCGGTATTTTCAACTTGAGTGTCGTCAGTCATTTTACCCCTCCACAGGTTTGGTTGACGTTGGTTGAAGGTTATTCTCAGGACGTAAAATCATCAGGTTACACTTCATCGTCCTGAAAAATTTGCTCGATCGGTTTCTTGAACAGGCGCGCGATTTTGAAGGCGAGCGGTAGCGATGGGTCGTAACGGCCCTTTTCCAGCGCATTAACTGTCTGCCGCGATACGCCCAATCGCTTGGCCAGCTCTCCCTGGCTCCAGCCTTGTTCATCTCTTAATTGTGGCAACATATTATCCATTGCTTTCTTACCGTACCTGTTTCTTCTTGCTCAGCATCAGGAACATGGCTGTTAGCCAGAATACGGCGTAAATCACACCAACATTGATTTCAGGCGCGCCAAGATAATCGCGGGCAACTCCCCAAAGGATAGTCAAGATAAAGAGTGTCACGCCCGATGCGGCGATTGGTCCGACGGACATATTACGCCAGAATTCATCAATATTATAAAACCGCCAGCATTCGTACACACACCAGAAAAGGCTGAGGGTAAAGATGATGACCATGATCACTGTCCCGGTTTCATTTTGTGCGATGCCATCCATGATGTTGATGGCGCCAACTTCATCCCGGAATACCAGCCTTCCCAGAACGAGGCCATGTATCAGCGAGGCCACGGTAAGCCGAAAGATGATGGCACGTTGCACCGGATCTGTCATATCGCCAAAGATCATATCCATCAGCTCACGCCCTTCTTCATCCTTCGGGCGCAGATTGTAGCCAAAGGTCAGGATAATGGCTGCGATGACCAGGCCAGTGATGACCCAGATCGGGTTGCCTGTGTCTTCTGTTCTGGCGACAGTGAAGCCAACAACGCCAGCGGCGATAGCAATGATCAGAAAAAACGACCCTATCAGTCTTAATGCGCGCATGGACATGGTTATGCTCCCGGGCGACGATACAGTTTATGGGCGGCATAGGCTGTGGGCAAGGCAAGCAGAAGGAAGACAATAGCCTCAACTGTAAAATCCTTGCCGTGCGTTACACCGTACAGCATCTTGCCTGCCATGAAGCCCGACATGAAAAGCATCAGGCAAAAGAAGAAAGCGGGAAATCCCTTTTTCATCAATGTTGTCATCATTGTCTCCTACGCAGTGAGATTTATGTTTGATCTGGTCAGGGGCTGTACTGATTTCATGAGCAGGGCAGCGCCAGCTGCGAACAGCAGCAGGCTGAGCATCAAAGGCTTTGTGAAAGCTGCACCATGCTCAGCGAGATACAGGACTTCGCCGCAGAGTTTTCCAGACCAGTAAAAAAGTGTGATACCTGATATGCCAAGGGGCACACTTCGCATGAAGAAGTCACTTGATGTATCCATCTCTAGTGTCCTTTTGAGATAAGAGGTTTCTTATTCAGCCATAGCTGGCTGTTCAGCTTCCTTGTCCTTGTTTTTGCCGCGCTTCAGGAAGCGGTCTTTCAACTCGGCAAAACTGTCGAACTTGATGAGCACCAGACCCATCAGCAGGAACCAGCTGGTGAATGTGAAGGCCGCAGGTATATTCAGCAGGAATATCTTGCCGATATGCTTGCGGTTACGGATCAACCCCAGAAAAGTCGGGATGAACCACACGACGAGCGTGATGACGCCAATAATTGCCAATTGCAGTGGTGAAAAGGATTTCACCTGCTCAATCATGTTTGAGAAACCTTCGGTCACCTGACCCTCCAATGTTATGTTGTAAAGCATCCTTTACACCTCAAGTCAAAAAAATTCAGAGAAGTATCTCTGTAAAGCTACCTTTACAGAACGGCATATGGGTTGTCAAGCGAGCTTTACAAGTTTTTTATCCGGCGCTTCTCAGGCCCCAGTTCTGTTGTTGCTGACCTGCTTCAGGAAGGAATCCATCACGCCGCGCCATCTGGAGAGACGGCTCGCAACATGTTCGCTCGTCACGCCGCCCGTCAGGTCGATATAGTAATCAACGCCGATCTGGTTTCTTCCTTCAATAAGGTAAGCGCGCCCGTCAAAATGGGCTTCATTGAAATTATTGACGACCCTGAAGTCACCGGGGTTAACCGGTCTGTTGAGGTCAAAGTTTGCGAAGAAAAGAAGGCGACGGCAGGCAATGGGTTCACCGCCACAATCCATGGCTCTGACAATAAAGTTCAAATCACCCGATGTACCCATAGCGACTGGTGCACCTGTGTCACGGTCAGCGATGATGCGCCCACCGAAGCCAGCATCGGTCAGCAGCTTTTCAATCTCCGCACCGGACATGCTATCGGTAATATCAGCGGCGTAGCTCGAGGTAATTCCAAGCAGCGCTGAGCATAAAACAGATAAAAAAACAGACTTCATCCCCGAACCCCTGAACAATTTAACTTATGGCGATACTCTGGCTTAAAAAGAGGCGGGTTGTCCATGGGTGATTGTCAGGCGGCTTCTTTGCCCGGTGAAGACCATAATTTTCACTTCCGGGGCTGTGTGCAGTTGAAAACAGGTGTAACGCGTTGACAGTGGGGGCTTCTCATCTATTTTCTGCCTCCGAGGGAATTCAACAAGGTTATTATGGCCAATCACGCAACTGCACCCGTCTCACCCCATCTTCAGATATGGCGCTGGACTGTCACAATGGCAGCTTCAATTTTCCAGCGGGCAACGGGCGTCGCCCAATATGCTGGTGCTATTCTGCTAACCATCTGGCTTGCTTCGGCAGCGATGAGTGAGCAGGCATTCAATACAGTGCAGTCACTCTTTGCTTCGCCGCTGGGGATGATTGTGCTCGTAGGCTATTCCTGGTCTATCTGTTTTCACCTCATCAACGGGGTGCGGTTTTTGTTCTGGGATGCTGGCTACGGCTTCAAGATAAAGACGGCAAATTTGACGGGCTGGCTGGCCTTTGGCGGCTCCATCGTGCTCACTGCGATTATCTGGGCGATTGTTCTCGTCACCGGCGGGGGGAATTAGGCATGGCAGGAAAAGGTACACCACACTTTATCTTTCAGCGCGTCACGGCACTCGTCATGATTCCTTTGACGATCTGGTTCGTCGCGTCACTGATCGCCCATGCCGGTGATAGCCGCACTGAGTTGATGGAATGGATAGCGCATTGGCATGTGGCCGTACCGCTATCAATTCTGTTGCTGGCCGGGTTCTTTCATATGCGCCTTGGTATTGAGGTCATTATTGATGACTACATCCACAAGCCCGACACGCGTGGAATGCTGCATTTCCTCAACACTCTTTTTTCTCTGATCCTCGGCGCCATTGCTGTGTGGTCAGTTGTCGCAATTACTCTTATCGTCTGATTACTGATAAAAGGCTTTCGAATGAGCGCTTCTTACACTTATGTTGACCATGCTTATGATGTCGTTGTTGTCGGCGCTGGCGGCGCCGGACTGCGCGCTACCCTCGGCATGGCAGAGCAGGGGCTTAGCACAGCCTGTATTACAAAGGTTTTCCCGACCCGGTCCCACACCGTGGCGGCCCAAGGTGGTATTGCTGCCTCTTTGACGAATATGACACCGGACTGCTGGCAGTGGCATATGTATGACACAGTCAAAGGGTCTGACTGGCTTGGCGATGTTGATGCCATGCAGTATCTCGCCATGGAAGCGCCCCAGGCTGTGTATGAGCTCGAACATTATGGCGTACCGTTCAGTCGAACCGAAGATGGCAAGATTTACCAGCGTCCCTTTGGCGGTCACATGCAGAATTATGGTGAAGGCCCGCCGGTGCAGCGCACCTGCGCTGCGGCTGACCGCACTGGTCACGCCATCCTGCACACGCTTTATGGCCAGTCTCTGAAAAACAAGGCGAAGTTTTTCATTGAGTATTTCGCCCTCGATCTGATCATGTCCGATGATGGTCAGTGTACAGGCGTGGTCGCCTGGAATCTGGATGACGGCACAATCCATCGCTTCACGGCGAAGATGGTAGTGCTGGCAACAGGTGGCTATGGCCGCGCGT
Organism: Aquisalinus sp.; assembly: GCA_022763145.1. GTDB lineage: Bacteria > Pseudomonadota > Alphaproteobacteria > Caulobacterales > Parvularculaceae > Aquisalinus. The sequence continues at coordinate 13,982 of JALEGM010000114.1, forward strand.
ATTTCTCCGCCACCTCCGCACATACATGTACAGGTGATGGCGGCGGTATGATCGCGCGTGCTGGCCTGCCTCTGCAGGATATGGAGTTCGTGCAGTTCCACCCGACAGGCATTTATGGGTCGGGCTGCCTCATCACTGAAGGCGCGCGCGGCGAGGGCGGTTACCTCACAAATTCTGAGGGCGAACGGTTCATGGAGCGCTATGCGCCAAATGCCAAGGACCTTGCGTCACGTGATGTGGTTTCGCGTTGCATGACCATTGAAATTCGTGAAGGGCGCGGCGTCGGCAAAGACGGCGATCACATCCACCTGAATCTCAACCATATCCCGGCGGATGTACTTGCTGAACGCCTGCCTGGTATCTCAGAATCTGCAAAAATCTTTGCTGGCGTTGATGTGACGAAAGAGCCAATTCCTGTATTGCCAACGGTGCATTACAATATGGGCGGCATACCGACTAACTATTGGGGTGAAGTGCTCAACCCGACACCAAATGATCCTGATGCGGTGGCGCCAGGCCTTATGGCAGTCGGTGAGGCAGGGTGTGCCTCCGTACACGGCGCCAACCGGTTGGGTTCCAACTCTCTCATTGACCTCGTCGTATTCGGGCGCGCGGCAGCCATTCGCGCGAATGATGTCGTCGATAAGGATGCAGCCATTCCAGCGTTGAACGAAGCCGCCTGTGATAAGATCATGAGCAATTTCGACAAGGTTCGTCATGCTAAGGGCAGTACGACTACTGCTGAATTGCGCACCCAGATGCAAAAAATCATGCAAGAAGATGCCGCCGTATTCCGAACCCAGGAAACTCTGGAGCAAGGCTGTCGCCGTATGGATGAGGCATGGACTGGCCTGTCTGATCTTCACGTTACAGACAAATCCCTGATCTGGAACACGGATCTCATGGAAACGCTGGAGCTGGAAAACCTGATGGCGAATGCCATTACGACGGTTTACTCGGCTGAGGCGCGCAAAGAGAGCCGTGGCGCCCATGCCCGTGAGGATTATAAAGACGGCGCAATGGATGGGCGTGATGACGAAAACTGGCGCAAGCACACGCTGTCCTGGGTCAATACTGACGGCAAAGTCGATCTCGACTACCGCCCTGTCCATACAGAGTTGATCGCTGACGGTATCGAAGTTGGCAAGATTGCGCCCAAAGCTCGTGTTTACTGAGGAATAGCATCATGGTTGAATTGACACTTCCCAAGAGTTCCAAAGTCAAAAAAGGCAAGACCTGGCCAAAACCGGAAGGCGCGAAGAGCCTGCGTGAATATCGCATCTATCGGTGGTCTCCTGATGATGAAGAGAACCCGCAGGTCGATACATATTATGTAGACACAGATGATTGCGGACCCATGATTCTGGATGCGTTGCTCTGGATCAAGAACAATATCGATCCGACGCTGACTTTGCGTCGCTCTTGTCGCGAAGGCATCTGCGGCTCTTGCGCCATGAACATTGATGGCGGCAATACGCTCGCCTGCACTAAGGGGATGGATGAAGTTGGCAAAGGCGCTATCGCGGTATATCCGTTGCCACACCAGCCTGTAGTGAAGGATCTGGTGACAGACCTGACCAATTTTTATGAACAGCATGCGGCGATACAGCCATTCCTGCAGGCGAGTGAAAACCCGGAGACGGAACATTTGCAAGCACCAGAAGACCGCGAGAAACTCGATGGGCTTTATGAGTGTATCCTGTGCGCATCGTGCTCTACGTCCTGCCCATCCTACTGGTGGAATGGTAGCAAAGAAGACGGCAAGAACGAGTATCTGGGTCCGGCAGCCTTGTTACAAGCGTATCGCTGGCTTGTGGATTCTCGCGATGATGAGCGCAATCGTCGACTGGATTTCTTAGAAGACAATTTCTCACTTTATCGCTGTCACACGATCATGAATTGCGCACAGGTTTGTCCGAAGGGATTGAACCCGGCTGAAGCAATCGCGGGCATCAAGCGTATGATGGTTGAGCGGTCTCGCTAGGCGAGATTTAGGCGTAAGCCGGCTCTGACATGTTCGGGCGTTGCGTGCCGAATATCTTCTTACGGCGTTTTGCGACTTTTAGTTGCCAGGCAACCATGACGAAACCAAGCAACATCATGGCCCAGGTGCCTGGTTCTGGCGTGGCTGCAACCATGTTGGCAGTCAAATCTGCGCTGTCTAGTTGTATGGAAGTGCCAGACTCAAAATTATAAACAATGAATGTGTCACAGCCACCAATGGAAACGCAGAAATCTGAAAGACCCTGACTGACAATATTGTTGGCACCATTCACAGCTTCAAAAAATGTTGTACGCAGTTGTGAGAAACCGCCACTGCCATCAGTAGTGCCAGCAAAGATCGCTAGGGTTGTCGAGCCAGTTAAACCACTTAGTTCAACAGTAATATCGAAACTGGTGAATAAGGCGTCCGTTTGATAAGCAATCCAGGCGAAGGGGGCGAGTGTCGCTGAGCTTCCATCAGCAAACCCCAGTGAGTTGCCGGGATTATTCACAGGCCTTCCATTGGCACTGGCCAGTTCACTGGTGTTGTAAATTGAGGTCTCTGCCTGGGCGGGTAGGGCCAACAGGCTGCTCAGCACGGCAAAGCCGAAGATCAAAAATGATTTACGCATCTTATACACACTCTTCCGACCAGCAGACACACTACTGGCTAGGTTTCCTTATACGTGCTGCGTGTAAAATTGCCGTTATGTGAACATGTAAAATTTTAGGTGTTTGTTTTCGCTTGAAACTGCCATGCGGTCTGGATGCAGCGTGGGAGATGCCGCATAGTTATGACAAAACATGAGGTTGGGAGGAGTACATGATTCTTGTTCACCATTTGCGCATCGGGCGGTCCGTCTTCACAGTCTGGCTGTTGGAAGAACTCGGTTTGGATTATGAGTTAAAAATCTATGTGCGGAACGAGATGGGGCGCGCGCCTGCTGAATTAAAAGAGGCTCATCCTTTAGGCAAATCACCAGTTATTGAAGATCAGGGCATGATCATTGCCGAGTCTGGCGCCATCGCCATGTATCTGGCTGACACTTATGACAAGGATGGCTCATTGAAACCGCCTGCCGGAAACCTTAGTGCACATATAGAATGGACACAGTGGCTTCATTATTCTGAAGCTTCTGCCTTTGCGCCTCTCTTATTGAAATTGCTGCTTATGCGAGAGCAGCAACCGCATCCGCCATTGATTTCTGCTTTTGCGGAAGGGGAGGTCGCGCTGCAGCTGAGCCACATGCAGGATTTTCTTGGTGATAAGGAGTTTGTTCTTGGGGACAGCCTGCAACTACCGGATTTCGGTTTTACCTATATCTGCCAAATGGCGGACCGTCTCGGCGAAATTGCGCCGTACTCGAAGTTAAAAGCCTATCTGGATCGGCAGACGGCGCGCCCGGCCTTCCAGCGCGCTATGGAAAAAACTGGCGGCTAGACCGCTACAGTCACAGGAAAACGCTCATGAAGAACATGCTCTTTCTTTGCACCGGCAATTCCGCCCGCTCTGTGTTGTCCGAGTGCTGGCTCAATCATATTGGCAAGGATAAATGGCGTGGCTATTCTGCCGGGTCGCACCCGACAGGAAAGCCTAATCCGTATGCGCTGAAAACGCTGGAGAACCATGGCATTGCGGCGGTCGCCGGGGATGGCGGCCCGGTGCGCTCCAAAAGCTGGGATGAATTTGCCCTGCCGGAAGCACCGATCATGGATGTGGTTGTCACTGTGTGTGACAACGCAGCCGGTGAGGTTTGCCCCATCTGGCCAGTACGCCCCGGTGGCGATGCGCCAATCAAACTGCATTGGGGCTATCCGGACCCTGCCGCTGCCACCGGTAGCGACGAAGAGATACTGGCTGCCTTTGAAGAAGTTTTTGAAAATATACGCAGACAGATCAATTCATATATTGATGAAAACTAGTCAGTCGTGTCGGCAATCGTGATGCGATGCAGTAAGCTCCAATCCCATTTGCTGGTGACGCGCGTCCCGCACTCGCAAAAGACTAAAAAAGTCATAGATTTCTATGTGCCCCTTCTGGCCGCCTCTAAAGTGTCTGCCTCAAATCAGAAAGGCGCAACATGACACTGTTCAATATCACCACAGAAACCCGCATCACGACCAAGCTGGCGCCATCCCCGTTTGTTGTGCGCCGTCAGCAGCAGCGCGAAGCCGCTGCCTCCGGGGGAGAGGGCGGGAAACTTTTCTTCAAACGTAGCAGATCATGCTCAAGACCTGGTTTGCAAAAGGTTGCTATCTGCGCCGCGTGCTGGCCCGCCACTGCGGCTATGTGATATACTTGTCAGGAGGTTTATTATGGCAGCAGCAAACCGCATACGACCGAAGGATGTCTTCACGGAGGAGGAGTGGGCGAAACTTTCTGCTCGTGACAATTGGCGCGGCATTCTTCTAGTAGCGCATGCCTGGGGCTGGATTATCGCTGCCTTTGCCCTTTTTGCCTTGTTCCCGAACCCTTTGACCTTTGTGTTGTCGGTGATGATTGTCGGAAGTCGCCAGCTTGGGGCTTCAATCTTGATGCATGAAGCAGCGCATGGGGCCTTGCACCCGAACCGCAAAGTGAACGACTTTCTTGGCCACTGGTTCGGCGCTGCGCCGGTTGGCGCGAGCCTTGCCCAATATCGCGCTTATCATCTGAAGCACCATCAATATGTGCAACAGCCCGAAGACCCGGATCTGGTGCTTGCGGCCCCGTTTCCAGTCTCGAAGGCGAGTATGCGCCGCAAGATGATCCGTGATTTGACCGGTCAGACGTTTCTGCGCCAGCGTATTGGTGGCTTCAAGGCGCTGCGGGCAACTTCCAGTAACGACAAGGGCGCAGCGGCGAAGCAGGCAGAAGTGTTGTCGTCAAAGCGTGCCTTCCGGGATCATGTGATCGTCAATCTGGTGATCCTCGGCCTGCTAACGCTCGCCGGTATCTGGTGGGTGTATTTCGCCATCTGGTTGTTAGCGATGGCAACCTGGCTTCAATTGATCACGCGCATCCGCAATATTGCGGAGCACGCTTGTGTACCGGACAGTGAAGACCCACTGGCTCATGCCCGGACCACCCATGCCAGCTGGTGGGAAAAATTTTTCATCGCGCCTTACTGGGTTAATTATCACTCTGAGCATCATGCCTTCATGCACCTGCCATGTTACCGCCTGCCTGTCGCGCACAAGCTATTGGTCGAAAAGGGGCATGGCGGGCGTATCCCGCAAAAAAAATCGTACAGAGCGGTCTTGCGCGAAGCCGTATCATCCAAAGTGCCAGCCTGAGGCGTTGATCTTAAAAAGGTGCGGCAGATGAGAACGTCACGCGCCGGCCGTCTGACGGGTGGTGCACGGTGAGGTCCAGCGCATGTAATTGAAGGCGTGGGGCAGCATCCCTTATGGCATCCGGTGCGTAAAATCTGTCCCCCAGGATCGGGCAGCCCAGAGCCTGCATGTGCACGCGCAACTGGTGAGAGCGGCCGGTGACAGGAAATAATAGAACGCGGGTAACATCTCCGTTCACTTCAATAACCTGCCAGCGCGTCAGCGCGTTACGTCCTTTTTCGTGATCAACCATCTGGCGTGGCCGGTTCGGCCAGTCGCAGATCAGAGGCAAGTCAACCTCCCCCTCTGCAGCGGGCAGAGTGCCCTGAACCCATGCGACATAGGTCTTGGCCGTTTTGCGCCGCTGGAACTGCATGGAAAGGTTGCGATGTGCCTCCGCAGATAAGCCCATGACACACACACCTGACGTGTCCATATCAAGCCGGTGGACGGTTCGGGCACTGGTATACTGGGCCTGTACGCGCTTCTCCAGACAATCCTGATGTTCTGCCGCTTTGCCGGGGACGCTGAGAAGGCCGCTCGGTTTATCAAGCACCAGAATATGGTCATCTACATGCAGCACGCTGAACCATGGCGCATAAGGTGGCTCGTAATTGAGGTCAGGTACTGCGTAAGGCTGCATGTCTCGGTCCTGAAACCATTAACAATAGTCAGATTGAACGACTGTTCATGGTCATAAAAGTGCTATAAAGTAAACCAAGGCAGGTGGATGCACAGTAACTCTCCCCCTACTGTGTCCTGCCAGCCCCGCTGGTGAGGGCACGCCAGCGGGGC
>JALEGM010000115.1 GCA_022763145.1 Aquisalinus sp.
ACAGCGTACCCAGTTTTCACATCATTAAGGGCAACCTTATCGGCAACACCAAGAGCCTCTGCTTTTTCTGCTTCCACAAGCAGGCTTTCATAAGTCATGTTCGTGTAATCAAGTCGGACAATATCCACATCGGCTTTGTCATAAGAACTGACAGCTTCTTCAAGAACTGGATCGAGAACCTTGCAGGCGGAACACCATTCGGCCCAGTAAACCATAACGGTTGCATCGGCAGCCCGCGCCAGCGGTGAACTGATAATAATTGTCAATGCGACAAAGCCGGTCAACAAGGTTTTCAAAGGCATATCAATCTCCGTAAAATTTTCATCACCTTATCCTTGGCTCTGGAAAATGCACAGTCACATCTCGTTCAGCAAAGAAAACCCCTATTTAGAGGGACAAACTGTTGTCGGTTTAATTGAAAATAAAGGCCAATCTCAGATCATGTTAGGCGCAACAGATCGGGAATAACGAAATGAAATCGGACATCATGGAAACTCTTGTAAACGAGCTGAATGATGAGGCTCTCCTCCTGACTTTGCTTGGTTCAATGCAGGATGATGCAATGATGCGACTGATCCGCGCCTGCGTAGAGATGGACCCTGAACATCGTCACGGTATTGCTGCCTTGATTGAAGGACTAAAAGCCAATTACGAAGAAGTCGTCATTGAAAGTGTGGCCGATAGCAATTCTATCTTGGAATTAGCCTGAAACATATAACGGTTTCGTTTCAGGGAATTATCCTTGCCTTAACCATAGTTGGCTAGTTTTTGTCCACAGTTTTTAGGACAAGGGTTTGCAATGCTAGTTCATTATATTGAAGACGATGACCTTGATGCCAGCGTGGTGAAGCGTGCTGCGAAAACAAACGACACGCTTGATGTGACTGTCAGTAAATCCCTTGAAGATCTGTCTGATCGGCTGGCCGCAAAACCTGTAGATTGCATTTTGTTGGACGTGCTGCGTCCCGAGTCTGTTTCACTGGAAGATGACATCGCGCAGGTGCGTCAGCACACAGATGCACCAATCGTATTTATTACGGGCGGCAATGCGAGCGATTTGCGCCTCCATGCAACGCGCATTGGTGCAGATGCGGTGATTGACAAAGAAGACATTTCTCCTGCTGTTTTAAAACAGATTTTCTACAACATTGGTGCACGCCACCAGGCCGTAGCGCAGCAGATTGAGAGTGAGCCAACCACTTCTGAAATGAAAACAGGCAAAGCCTCATCTCAAAGCGGCGTGCCTGCAATTTCTCTCAATTATCTGACGGATGGATTATCTGTCCTGCATGAAATCATGAAGGATAATGGTCATGATCGGACAGCAGATTTTGTCCAGGAGCTGTTGGAAACCAGTGAGGCAATACGGGCTTATTTAACGAGTGATCTTTCAGAAACAGCAGAAGTAGCCCTGCATACCATATTGAGACGTATGCAGAGCAGAGCGCGAGAGATAGCTAAAACCAAGAAAATACGTTTCTCTATGGAATGCGATAAGACCTGGTATAAGCAAGCTGGCGATGCAACGCTGTCTCGTCTTGGTTTTCAGCATTTTATCGAAGGAGCTTTACGTGCATGTCCGGCAAACAGCCAGCTGCTATTTTTTGCCGCTTGCCACGGCGAAGGCGTTAAGCTGATGCTATATGTTGATAGCCAGTTATTGCCGGGACCTTCAATTTTCTTCGATGATAATGCGCCGGATTGTACAATCTCACAGGAAGCTCATTCCTCCTTGCGCCTTGGCGCGGCCATTTTGGGAATCAAGCCGGAAAACCTCAAGGTCACAACAACCGGGAATGACCAGATGGTGACGGTTATTCTATAGGGTCTATGCTTGTTGGTGCGTACGGGGCATGATCCGCGAAAAGCAGTAGTGAGGCCGTTAGTTTACCAGCTTCGCCTCACCTAACCAGAACTCTTTCAGCCTAAGGACAGTTTTCTTGTAACCACCAGGGCTGTCCGGTTTTACAAGATACGCATTTGCATGACGGGCATAACAATCAGCAATATCGGCCTTACTGTCTGATGTTGAGAGGACGATTGCCGGAATGCTTTTCAGATTTTCGTCTGTTTTGAGCGCCGTCAATAGTTGTCGACCGTCCATACCTGGCATATTCAAATCAAGGATGATGAAAGAATGAGTAGGATTATCTTTCAAAACCTTTAGGGCCTCTTCGCCATTACGCGCTGTATCTACGACGAGGTCAGAATCATCGGGATTATCTTCCAGATATTTCTGAACAAAACGCATATCAATAGGGTCGTCCTCGACCAAGAGAATTCTTCTGGGCATCTTTTTGCGTCCTTCAGTAATAGGGCACTTCCAGGACGAAACAACATCCGTCCTGATATTTCGGGTCTATACGCATTGTGCCTTTATGTAAGTTAGCTATGCGTCGGCATAAGGCAAGTCCAATGCCAGCACCTTCCACTTCTTCCTTATGGTGCAGTCTTTTGAACGGCTCGAACACCTTCTCGTGAAATTCTGGCGGAATACCCATTCCGTTATCTTGAATTCGGATTTCATGGACCAGTTTGACCGGGTTTTGTCGATGACTGATATGGATTTTCGGAGACTCGCTACCAGCGTACTTTATAGCATTGGCAAAGAGGTTCTGGAACAATTGCGCAAGCAGGTCTTCTGCACCCAGCACAGTTGGCAGGTCATCGAAAAAAATATCCGTCTGCGTCTCTTGCAGAGTTTTCTCAAGAGATGCTTTAGCCCTTTCTATAACGACATTGATATCGACCGGGAGCAGTTGAATTTGCTGCGTATCCAGGCTGAACAAGTGATACAGGTTCTTAACCATGGAGCGCATATTGAGAACAGACTGTTGAAGGCTATCCAGTGTCTCTAAAGCACCTTCAGAGATACTGGCTTCTTCAATTTCATCACGCAATAACTGTGAGAACATGGCCGCCTGCCGTAGCGGCGCTTGCAAATCATGCGCGGCGACAAAAGCGAACTCCTGCAGGTTGCGGTTCAGCTTTTCGAGTTGTTCCTCACGCTGCTTCAGCGTTGTTATATCGCTCGCTACAACCAGCAAGCGGTTGTCACCGGAAGGCATTTCAAGCGGGATCTTGTCCGTGCTGACCCAGCCTTTTTCTCCGTGCAGTGGCGTATAGGACTCAACAATATTGCGTAGTGCTTGTTTGCTTGAGATTACGGCGAGATCATCCTCATGATACTTGGCAGCCATTTCTGGAAATAGTTGATATGTATCCGCATTTTCCAGGTCATTCGGGTCATCGACCCCCATAGAGGCCGCCGCCGCTTTGTTAGCGTGCAGGATCGTGTTTTTGTCGTCTTTATACCATATGCGAGCTGGCATGTTATTGAACAGAATTTGCAGTTCATCCCTGCTTCTGCGCAGGTTATCCTGGGACTCAATAAGATTTATCCGGGCAGTGAGCATATCAGCCATCATACTGATGATATCAGTGTCGCTTTCCGAGAAGGGTTGATTTTTGGTAGTCTGTCCCAGAAAACACAACGTCCCAACAGGCCGGCCGTTCACAAGTAAGGGCGCGCCGATATAGGCTCCAAAACCGGCCTGCGCCTGCTCGGGATGACTTTCTTTGAGGTTATGGCTGGCAAGCGGTGACTTTTCCTCAATAACGCTCGCGCAAACTGTCTTTTCCAGTGGTAATACGGCACCGGCCTTGAGCGGTAGATTGTCAGTTGTTTCAAGGATATGGTAAGCTCCGCCGGATACCTCAGTATAGAGACCGAAAGAGCAGGAGAACACCTTCTGACCTATTTCCAGAACGCCACGTGCCACAGCTCCGATGTCAAGGGTCGTGTCCAGAGAAAGCTGATGAAGCTTCTTGAGCGCTAGTTCATATCGTTTGGTGGACGTAATCTGCGAGAAGTTTATTGTCACGCCATCGACGCCGGTCTGAACAGCTTTGATCCTGAACCAGTCTTCTACATTATCCTTGTTATAATGGACTTCGAAATCCGCCGGGCGTCCAGTTGTCGCGACCTGATGATAAATATCATATAGGCCTTCATCTTTATTTCCGGGAAATTCCTCAAGCAGGGTTTTACCAAGCAGTTGATCGGGGGAGCGCCCCGTGAGTTGAGCATTGGCTTCGTTAGCGGCGACAAAACGATAATCGACGATCTGCTGGTTATCGTCGCGTACGGGTGTCAGGCTAAGAATGCCAGCTTCCGAGGAATCAAGCAGGGCCTGGTTGAACTCGGCATATCGCTTTATCTGATCTGTGTACTCCCGGTCATCATGCGTATTGATGCCCAGGCAAGTCGCATAATGGGTATCATCGTGCGTTTCAGTGACAAGGCGAAAATTGCAGGCCAAGTAGGAACCATCTTTACGACGCAAGGCGACATTGACCTCAGCCGGCAGACTTGCGCTCTCCAAAGAAGAGCTAAGGTCGGGACTAATGTTTGTTACGGCCGTTTCGTTGAGCTCTGACTGAGAGAAACCGAGTTTTTTGCAAAGATAACTGTTTGCAAAAACAATTTTGCCGGCAGAGACATCCAGGATCAGTACCTCCGCGGCCACCTTTTCAAGTATAATAGCTGTATTGAGCGCTGGCAGTCTTATGCTTTCTGCGAGGGATTCATTTCTCAGTGCTGCGGTCGATCCGTCCATGGAATATCGTTTCTGGGCAAAATTGGGCAATTCGATCTCGACTATAGGTGATGTTGGGCCGTTCTCACAACCATTAAGGGAAAGTCTCGTATCAGAATCATGTTTTAAGAAAAAAAATTTTCGGCGGGACTAATATGAAAAAGACTATTTTACTGACTTCGCTAACCATGATTGCTTTTCCCTTGGTCCCAACGGCCTTCGCAGAGGAAGTCGGCGATGCCTGGGAGGGGAGTGTAGAGTTCTCTGCTGCCAACGCGACGGGTAATTCCGAGAACACGAATCTCGGTTTTGGCTTTGTTGCAAAGCGCAAAGTCGGGCGCTTTTTGAATACCATCAGCTCAGCGGCGAATTTTGCAGAATCTGAGAATCTCGAGACGCAGAATAACTGGCTTATCGCGTATCAGGTCGATTTCGATCTGGATGACCGCACTTATGCCTATGTCCGCGCCCAGTACGAAGAAGACCAGTTTTCAGGCTTCGATAACCGGCTTTTCCTCGGGGGTGGTCTCGGGCGCTTCATGATCGAAGAAGAGGGCAGAGTTTGGAAAGTTGAAGCAGGCCCCGGTTACCGCCTCTCGACGATAGAGACGCCTGCGCCGCCTGTGCCGGCAGATTTTGATGATCAGGAATCAGAATTCGCGCTTTATGCGTCCAGCGACTTTGACCTGACAGTGCGCGAAGGTGTTGAGTTCACCCATGATCTTGCCTCTACATACACTCAATCAAACACAACAGTTACGACCAGCGTTGGTTTGATAACGCAGTTAACAAGTGCGCTGTCATCGAAGCTTTCTTATCAGGTTGATTACGAAACTGACCCGCCGGTTGGCCGTGAGGATACAGATACCTTGCTAAAGGCTTCGGTGCTTTTCACCTACTGATTCAAGGTGTGCTTCAAAAAGCCAAAAAAGTTATCATGAGATAACTCCTGCATTGCGTTATACTATAACTTTCTGCTAGGACGCTCGTTCAGATAGACAGCATCCTGCGTCGGATGCAGGTCGCGTATTCAGGGCAGGGCGCAACCGGGATGGTAACTCTTTTTCAGCTAATTGGCCGGTTTCTAAATAATATGGATGCCAGGGCTTGGGTTTCGCTACTTGTTTCAGTAGCGCTTCTCGCTTTTGTTCTTCTCATGCTTGTTTTTGGTGGAGAGCTTCTGCAGCTCGATCAGGGCAAAGTGCAGGAGTTGATGGTCGGTATCTCCGAGTCGCCTTTCGCATTGCTGGGGGTGATTTCTGTGTTCTGTCTTCTGGCCATGACCGGCTTCCCGCAGACACTGTTGATCGCCGGAGCGGTGGCGGTCTTTGGTCCGCGTGATGGAGCCATCAATGCCTGGATTGCTACAATGTGCTCCGGCACGTTGACCTTCATGATGGGCAACATTTTTGGAGGGCGCTTTGTCAGCAGATTATCAGCCGGTCGGGCCACTCGTATGATTGGAACGATCCAGCATCACGGCATCCTCTCTACTATGATGATCCG
>JALEGM010000116.1 GCA_022763145.1 Aquisalinus sp.
GATGGTTGGGAATGGCGCACGAATGTTATTGCCGAGATCGAAGCAGGCGATGGCAGCGAAGGCGGCGTTTCCCTTGAAGCCCGTGGCCAGCTCTCTCGCGCACTCGATGTTGTCGCCCTTGGCAGCGAAAAGTGGCGCTTAGGCATGGAACTCTTTAGCGAGTTCGGCAACAGCCGTGACATTCCTGACTTTGACGACCAGGCTCACCAGATCGGCCCGGTTGTAAAAGTTTCCTGGAACAATGGTGTCTACATGCAAACAGCCGTGCGTTTCGGCCTGACTGACGGCTCTGATGATTCAATGGCTAAACTATTCCTCGGACGGGAATTTTAAGTTCGGCTTAATGCACATCAGCGCCGACAGCCTCTTTGATTGAATCAAAGCCATCCGCATCAAGAAATTCTGGTAACTTCCGTATGATGTCGGATGGCAAGCCTGGTCCTTCGTAAATCAGGGCGGTGTAAAGCTGCACGAGAGAGGCCCCTGCCAAAATTTTCTTGTACGCATCCCGCGCAGAAAAAATACCACCAACACCAATCAATGGTATGTCTCCGGCAAGTTCACGAGAGAAATCACGCAAGACTTCCGTTGACAGACGGAATAGAGGGGCGCCCGACAAGCCGCCTGCCTGCCCGGCATCCGGATGCCCTGCAACTCCATCCCGCGAGATGGTTGTATTGGAGACAATCAACCCGGAAATATTATGCGCTTTCGCACTGGCCACAATATCCGCCTTATCTTCATCGGTCAGATCAGGAGCGATTTTCAGGAACAAGGGCTTGTCAGTGGTGCGCGCCGCTGTCACGCGTGAAAGCAGGTCATCAAGTGCAGCCCGCCCCTGCAGGGCACGCAGCCCCGGCGTATTCGGGGAGGATATGTTCACTGTGCAGAATGACACGTGTGGCTCTAACCTTTTCAGACTGGTGACGTAATCTTCTGTGCGATCTTCGCTATCCTTATTCGCGCCAAGATTAATGCCGACAATCCCCTTTCGATTGCTACGTGCCTCCAAACGGCGGCCGATGGCGTCAAGCCCATCATTGTTGAAACCATATCTGTTGATAACCGCACGGTTATGCCGCAGGCGGAAAACACGGGGTTTCTCATTCCCGGGCTGTGGCTTCGGCGTCACGGCACCAACCTCCACAAAACCAAAGCCGAGTGCCAGCATCGCATCAGGTACTTCCGCATTCTTGTCAAAACCAGCCGCCAGCCCAACCGGATTTGGAAACTCCAACCCGGCCACGGCAACACCTAACCTGTCATTACTTTGTACACGAACGGACGCGCGCGCGCCTTTTTTAAGAAGGTGGATCGTTGCCTGATGTGCCTTTTCAGCATCCAGTAAAGTGAGAAAGCGACTACCCAGTGTAGCCAGCGGAAGGGGAACTGTCATATGGCTCCTTGCGTCATAATACCGAAACTACCGCCCGGGTTACGATCCATTTGAAAAGATTTCTGCACGTCCTTGAGATATAGATCACCATAATAATGTGGCATCTTGTCCCAACGTCCCGGCACATCCTCCCATTTCAGTTTCTCTTCAAGATAATCTCTGTCAAAAAGCAGGGCATGCAACAGAGGTTCTTCAGAAAAATGCATATTCGCTGTCAGTACCAGTTGTCCGGCAGTCGATAAATGAATGAACCCATCACGCTCATCCAGTATCGTTTTAACAATTTCACCAGATGCTTGCGACTTTAGCCATTGAGCTTTCGTCGCCAGGCGATAGACGAACCTGTCTTCCACCAGAGGTCAGCCGCTCAAGTGGGCTCATCTAATGTCATGTGCCGAGCACGTGCAGCTTGCTCAATCGCCTGAGCTCCGTCGTCTGACACGCTGAGAGAATTGCGGATCAACTCCAGCACTCTGATCTCGGTCGGATCCAACTCCTCATCGGCTGTCACCACGTCCACCGCGGCCGCATACGCTGTCTCCGCCAGATGCGCCGGCAATGCCGCTTCGGCTGCCGCCAGAACCTTGTGCAATCCGCCATCAGAAGACATCAGCTTGCCACACGCTTCAGATGTTTCGACGAGCTGCGCTTCATCCTGATCCGAAAACAGCGGAAAAGATCGCACCACACGACCAATCGTGCGCAATTCTGATTCCCGGATCGTCCCATCAGAGGCGGATATCATCACCATAAGATAAATTATTGCTTCCTGGGGGGTCAGCCGTGCCACTGCGTCAGCCATTAAATTCTCCTTGTCTCATCGGGCGGAAGCTAGGCGGCTTTTGCCTTGTGAGCAAGAGTTGACCGGCGCCACAGGCCTCACTACTTATCCGTGCTTACCAGCCCAAATCAGAAAGCCGGACATGACCGAAACCAACTGGACACCTGAGCATCTCGAAAACGCCAAGGCATGGCCGTTTCAGGAGGCGCGCGCCCTCGCCAAGCGACTGCAGGGCACACCAGAGGACAAACCGGTTGTGTTTGAAACCGGCTACGGTCCGTCCGGCCTGCCACATATCGGCACCTTCGGTGAAGTTGCGCGCACCACCATGGTGCGCCGCGCGTTTGAAGCCCTGACCGGACGCCCGACCCGCCTCATCAGTTTTTCGGATGACATGGACGGCCTGCGCAAGGTGCCGGACAATGTGCCGAACCGCGACAAGCTGGAGCAATATCTGCAAATGCCGCTCACCCGCGTACCAGACCCTTTTGGCAGCAATTACAGCTTTGCCGAAACCAACAATCAGAAGCTACGCACCTTTCTGGATCAGTTCGGTTTTGATTACGAATTTATCTCGGCGACAGACGCCTACACGTCCGGTCAGTTTGACGAGATGCTGCTCCGTATGCTGGAGAAATACGATGACGTCATGGATATCATCCTGCCGACCATTGGCGAAGAGCGCCGCCAGACCTACTCGCCATTCCTGCCAATTTCGCCTTCCACAGGCCGTGTCCTTTATGTCCCGATGCTGGAGCGCAATGTCAGCGACGGGACTGTCGTCTTTGAAGACGAGAATGGCGAAAAGGTCGAAACGAACATCACAGGCGGCGCTGTAAAACTGCAGTGGAAAGCAGACTGGGCCGGGCGCTGGTTCGCTCTGGGCGTTGACTATGAAATGGCCGGCGAAGATTTGACTGAATCTGTAAAGCTCTCTGGTCGGATTGTGAAAGCCCTGGGTGGGCGCCCCCCTGCCGGTTTCAACTATCAGCTTTTCCTGGATGAGAACGGCCAGAAAATTTCAAAATCCAAAGGCAACGGCCTGACCATTGAAGAATGGTTGCATTACGCCTCGCCCGACAGCCTATCGCTTTACATGTTCCAGGCCCCGAAAAAGGCGAAGAAACTCTATTTCGACATCATTCCGAAAACGGTTGATGAATACTGGTCTTTTCTGGAACGCTATAATCCGGACGAGCCAGCCA
>JALEGM010000117.1 GCA_022763145.1 Aquisalinus sp.
GCCACTTTTTAAGGTCTAGAGTACCCATTTTATCCTCTTAAGTTACGTTGTTACGAATTAAACCCGTGGAATAACCCATCGCGACGGTAAGGTTTCTAAAAATTTACACAAGAGGAGAAAAGGGTTAATTATTACATTCGGGAAAAGTGTTACTCTTTAGACACATCCCTGTGGCCAGCTGGGTTCTGAATTAACCATGGCGACTCACTTGGCCAGCTACATCAAAGTTATCTGTGAGTTGCCTCAGGTAGCAAATAACTGCTCCATATCGTCAAAAAACTTGAATTCCAGAGCGTTCCCTGCCGGATCTCGCACGAAAAATGTTCCCTGTTCGCCGGGCTGCCCCTGAAACCGGATTCTGGGGGCAATCATCCAGTCCGTTTGGGATCTTTCAATTCGCTCCCGTAGCCGCAGCCAGGCAGATTTATCCAGGACAAGCCCGAAATGTCTGACAGGCACGTGATCACCATCCACGAGGTTGACTGATTCGTTTCCCGACGTATCTGACAGATGTGCTACGACTTGGTGACCGAAGAAGTTGAAATCAATCCAGCTTTCTGAGCTCCGACCGACAGAGCATCCGATAACATTGGTATAAAATTCTTCAGCCGTTGCAATATCATCCACCGGAAAAGCGAGATGGAATGGCGCAAGTACAGAAGCTGGCATCAGCTTGCTTTGCGAGCTTCTTCAATCGCCTCTTCAAGTTCTTCCGGATCCCAGTAGGGGATGATCTTGCTATAGTTACCGTCCACAGAGGCGACAATAAATGATGGTGTTCCGGTTAAGCCAATGTCGATGGCAATTTCCAGCGTGCGCCCCAAGATAGCGTCTAGCTCTTCACTCTCGCGTTTGCTGTTGAGCGAACCAATATTAAGGCCAGCTTTGCGTGCGATATCCTCGATCCGGTCCTGATTAAGCAGGCCGGAAGCATCCATCAAAGCAAAATGAAGGTCGCTGTAGCGGCCTTGCTCGCGTGCTGCGAGAGCCACTTTCGCTGCATATTCTGACTCTTCGCGCAGGATTGGCAACTCGCGGAAAACAAATTGCACGTCTTTGTTTTCGTCCATCATCCCAGCAATATAGTCAGCAGCAGTCTTGCAATAGCCGCAGTGGTAATCGAATAGCTCTATGACAGCCACTTTAGCGTCGGAATTCTTGGCTCCCATAATGTAACCGTCCTGCTCATTCAGCAAAGATGGCAGATGACGGGCAAGATTTTCCTGAATCCGGGCTTCTTCGAACAGAGCCTCCTGTTCCGCATAACGATCCAGTGCCTGGGCAATAATCTCCGGATTTTCCAGAATATAGTTTCTGATGGTCTCCTCAAGAGCCGTCTGATCCGTTTTCTGATCACTCTGTTTTGGCGTAAACTGAGCCTGAGTATTGGAAACAACTGAGAACCCTAATGCAGCGGCGCCAACAACTACTGCAGAGAAGAGAGTGGCAACTTTGAACTTACTCATAAGACATTCCAATGTTTATCTTTTTAGATACGTAGATCGTATTTATGGTCAGAAAAAGTCAGATATCAGAACGCACATAAATGTGAAGTAATGTTCAGCCGCGGCGTGCACCCGGGTCAGGGTTCCGACGTTGGAATTTCGCGGCATCTTCTGCGGTAGCCCGGAGAATATCATTGGCCTGGCGCCACTCCGGTGTTTGTTCGTTCAATAGTTTACTTGCCCGTGTCGCGAAGCGATGGGCTTCGTGAGGCACGCCGGCGTTGAAATAGGCCTCAGCGGTAGCAAATGCCGCCAGATCATCACGGCCAATAGAGCTGTAAGCTCTTGCCAGTTCAGTCCAGCCGAAGATGTTGTCTGGCTCCATATTCAATGCCAGTTTCAGAATATCAATTGCTTCGGTCATCTGTGACTCGCGCTCTAGGGCGACGAGCGCACGCGCGTGATTCACTTTCAGTAGGGCATATTGCGGGGCAAGTTCGGATGAGCGTCTATGCGGTGCAACAGATTCGGCAATTCTGCCATGCTCAAACAGCATCTGACCTTTTAATTCATAGAAGAACGGATTTTCGGGTTGCTCAGCGATGAGGCTGTCAATCTCCCGAAGACCAGCGTTGAGGTTAGAGCCGCGATAATAGGCGACGGCCCGTGCGTAGCGAGCAGGGGCAGAGGTGTCAGCCAGCGGATATTGACGCAGGGTCGTCTGTGAATTCTGCAGAAAGCCGTGAATTTTCGCCTGAATCATTTTCAGGCGCATGATTTCTTCTTCGGTATCTACATTTTCCAGATTTGCGGATTCCTGAACGCGTGCTTCCAGTGCTGTCATACGACTATTGGCGAGTGGGTGCGTCTGATAATAGGGATTGGCCCGATTGAAGGTGATGATCTGCTGGTTCCTGAGCTTCCGGAAAAAGTCCACCAGGCCCTGGCTCGAACTGCCCACATCGTCGAGATAGGTTATGGCGGCTTGGTCAGCGCGCGATTCCTGCCCGCGGCTGTAGCTCAGGAAATTTGCTTGTCCAACCTGTTGCCCAAGGCCGATGATACCAATGCCGGCGTCAGGTGCACCAGCGATGATCGCAGCGGTACCAAGCACAAGGCTAAGCATCATGGGGCGGCTTGCCGCCCTGATCGCTTCGTCGGAGCGCTGCAAATGACCACCTGCCATATGGCCGGTCTCATGGGCGATAACGCCTTCAATTTCGTTCGGCACTTCTGCGGCGGTAATCAGCCCTGTGAAGACATACATATTGAGGCCATTGGCAACAAAAGCATTGAGGCTGGGATCACCAATGAGATGAATGCCAACGCTTTCAGCAGGCAGACCCGCAGCTTCAAAAAGTGGCCGGGAATAGTCTTCAAGAAACTGTTCTATTTCTGCGTCTCGCAGGAAAGACTGAGCATAGGCACTCGCATTACCCAGTAAGAACAAGATTGGCAGAAGCGCGACTACTTGGAAGAATTTTTTTTGCTTCGACACGTTTAACTCCGGCGACTTTGTATTTCCCGCGAATGTGCTGGGCATCAGCCTAATATAAAAGTGTAAATGCTGACAGGTTCAAGCCGTGAAAGCGCGGCGGAAGCACTTTCACTGACTTGTCATTGCTCAGGACCGCCCAAGGGCCTTGGACCACCAGCCAGTTTTCTTAGGGCGATTGACGTCAGTCACGCTCTCACTTTGCGTTTCTGTCGTATCAACCTCTGCGGGGTCGTTGGCTGCCGTAGGTACTGAGTCAGCTCTGCCTTCATCAGGCTTTTCAACTGTTTCGATAGCATCAGTCACGCTAGCGCCATCGTCAGAAACAGTCTCTTTCATTTTATGCTCTGTTGTAGGGGAGGTATTATCCTCGCCAGCTCCGTCTGTTTGCGGTGGCGAAGTATTGTCTTTGTTATCGGCGCCCTCATTTGGCGCTGGATCACTGGTGTCAGGATCGGTTTGGGATGCAGCTTCCTGCGCGTCTTCTGCTGGTGTATCAGAAGCTTCATCAGATGATTTACGTCTATTGCGTTTCCCGCCACGACGTCCACGGCGGCGGCGTTTGCGACCGCCATCTTCTTCGTCACTGCCGAAAGCACTCTTTTCGGCCTGGCCCTCGGAAGTGTCCTCTTCAGAGGTAGCTTCCTGTTCAGAAGCGGAGTTCTCTTCGCCGTTATTGTTTTTGCGCCGCCGCCGCCGCCGCCGCTTGCGGTTTGGCTTTTCGTCCGTAGCGGTCTCTTCGTCGGTAGAAGCGTGGTTCTCTTCTGGCACCTCAGCAATTTCTGCGAGATCCGCAGTGACAAAAGCAATTGGCTTATCCATGTCACGGGCAGGGCCGCGCTTTTCAATTTCGAACTGATCGCCAGCCTTTTGTGGGTCCGCGACAATCTCAACATTCAGCGCATAAGTTGTCTCAATCCGATTAAGCCAATCCCTTTTATGATTAAGTACAAACAGCGCTACTTCTGTCGATGTGGCCGCAGAGATAATGCCAGCACGGCCATTGATTGCCTGTTCTTCGATTGACCGGAGGATTCTTAAAGCTGCCATCTCTTCAGAGCGAACCGCACCGGCTCCGTTGCAGGTTGGGCAAAGGCTGGTAGTGCCGTCAACAATACCGGAACGGCGACGCTGACGAGACATTTCAAGCAAACCAAAATTGGAAATCCGACCGAATTGAATTCTAGCCCGGTCAGGTTTCATGGCGTCTTTTAATCGTTTCTCGACGCTGCGGTTATTGCGATTCTCTTCCATGTCGATGAAGTCGATGACGAGCAAACCCGCAAGGTCGCGCAAGCGACATTGACGCGCCACTTCGGTAGCGGCCTCAAGATTCGTCCGTAAGGCGGTCGCCTCAATGTTGCGCTCTTTAGTTGCCTTACCAGAGTTTACGTCGACGGAGATCAAGGCTTCCGTCTGTTGAATGACCAGATAGCCGCCTGATTTCAGTTTCACGACCGGCTGGTACATCTCATCAAGTTGTGGTTCGACCTTGTAGTTGATGAAGAGCGGTACCTGGTCCTTGTAAGGCTGCACGTTCTTGGCATGAGACGGCATCAGCATTTTCATGAAGTCCTTGGCTTCACGATATCCGGCTTCACCCTCAACCAGGACCTGACTGATCTCTTTGTCATAGAGATCGCGTATCGCCCGTTTGATGAGGCTGGCTTCCTCGTAAACCAGACAGGGGGCTATGGATTTCATAGTGAGGTCGCGAATGTTCTCCCATAAGCGCAGGAGATAATCGAAATCGCGTTTGATTTCTGATTTTGTTCGCTTTGCTCCAGCCGTCCGAATGATCAGGCCCATCCCCTGGGGGATACTGAGCTCGTTCATGGCTTTGCGCAGCCTCTTACGGTCAGCCCCATTGGAAATCTTGCGTGAAATGCCGCCACCACGAGCTGTATTGGGCATCAACACACCATAACGGCCTGCAAGGGAAAGATAAGTTGTGACAGCCGCGCCTTTATTGCCGCGCTCTTCCTTGACCACCTGGATCAACAGGATTTGACGGCGCTTAATGACTTCCTGAATGCGATAATTCTTCAGAAGTTTGATACGGTCACGTCTTGCTTGCTGATATTCTTGCTCAAGGTGTGCCCGCTCTTTTGCCTCTGATTTGCCATTTCCGCCTCTGGACTTAACCTCCACTTCGTCTTCTTCTGAGTCATCGTCACCATCTTCACTGACGGTCTCGATTGCATCATCTGAAGGGGCATCTTCGTCTTCAACTTCCGCATCCTCGTCTTCGTCCTCATCAGTTTCGGATGCCTCGCTCAACTCTGCTGAGACTTCTCTGGCGGACAGTGCATCGTGCAGCAGCAGTGCCGCGTTTTCGGTCTCGGACGCTTCGTCACCTTCTGTGACTTCGGCAACATTTTCATCTGTTGGATCCGTGGCTTCGAGCTCTGAAGTTTCTTGGTCTTCTTCAACCGAGTTCTCATCTGATTGCTCGGCGTCCTCAGAAGCTTGTTCTATCTCACCGGTACCATCTTCTTCTGTTTCTGCCGCCTCATTTGTATCATCAGTTGCCTCGGACACAGGATTGGACAAAATGCCGTCATCATCCTCATCAGGTGTATCATCACTGATTTCGTCGCCGGTTAGTGCAGTGAGTTTGCTGGCGAGGTCAGCTTCTCGTTCTTCAGCATCTCGCAATGCTTCACGATCAGAAATGGGGATCTGATAGTAGTCTGAATGAATTTCCGTAAAGGCAAGGAAACCATGGCGGTTTCCACCATATTCGACAAATGCAGCTTGAAGTGACGGCTCTACCCGGGTGACCCGGGCCAGATAGATATTGCCTCTTAAAGGCTTTTTGGAAAGGGACTCAAAATCAAAGTCTTCAACTTTGCCCCCGGAAATCATGGCCACCCGGGTCTCTTCCCGGTGGCTCGCGTCTATTAACATTTTTTTTGACATGTAACTGGTCTCCGCGAAGGATTGACCGGATGATCGGTTCTTCGCTGATGTTGGGGCCAGTTTTCACAAACGACGAAATTTCTCTGAAACCCAGCCGAACGGACCGACTTGAGACAGGCGCTGCCTGTGTGTCTTTCCTGGATGCTGGCGTTGGTGAAAACATGGCGTTTTCTTCTTGATTAGGTTGCCCGTCAGCCTTGTCAGGCCAGCGAGGTGAAATTTTGCCCTTTTCGCGCGCAACTGTGGCGCAGCGCGATCACGTGGACAATGTGACCGTAAGTCCCGCTGGTCCGGCTCTCCCACCGACCCTTTGGAATTGTGCTAAGGTCAATCATGGACTGACTCGTTATGATTAAACTGCCTCAGTAAGGCAAAAACCACAACAAGAACTTTGCATGGCCGTGGTTTGCATTTGGTTAATGCTAATTTAATAATCGCCGAATGATGGTGCGCCTTGGTTAAGGTTGTTTTTTGGGGAGAAACAGCCGTAGGTAGGAAATTGCGCATCATGCAATGGAGCGTCATGAGTTCAATAAGCATCCATCTTTTTCGACACTTTAGCATCCTCTTGGTATTATTTTTCCTGGGCGTTGTCGGTGCTACGCCATCTTTTGGCGATGATTTGCCGATCGTTGAGAATGTCAGATTTGGCGTAAATGACGATGGCGACACTCGTGTCGTTCTCGACCTTGGCGGAGAAGTAAAATACCGGGTCTTTGCCCGATCACTTGATGGTGGGCGAAAAGCACTCAGTGTTGAACTTGAACAGGCAGCGTTTCACCTGGCCAGCACCACAGCTGAAGCCGGGACTGGGCAAGGCATTGGCCATATCGGAACCTACGCCTATCGTGCCGGCGAAGATGGTCGCTCCCGGCTCATCTTTGACCTCGTGCGGACCGCGGTGCCAACGTCGGTGTTCCTAATCAAGCCACGCGGTGCCAATACTTTTCATCGGCTTGTCATAGATGTTGCTGCCGGCACGGAAGAAGATTTCAAGCGCGCGCTTGGTCAGGTTTACGGCCCATTATCGCCTGCTGATGAGCCGGTCACGATTGATCCTGTGCTGATGGCTGAAAACCTGTCTGGTCCAACTATCACGCAAGCTATTTCCCAGGCTGAAAAAGCGGCGGTTGCGGACGCGCGCCAGCAGAAACTGCTTGCCGAAGCGCCGATCCCACGTATTAAGCCTGTCATTACGCGACAACTTGTTGTTATTGATCCTGGTCATGGGGGCAGGGACCCTGGGGCGATAGGGCCGACAGGTGTTTTTGAGAAAACGGTTAACCTGGCGGCTGCAAAACAGTTACGCGAAATTCTGAAAGCGCGAGGCTATAGTGTCATTCTTACAAGGGAAGGGGACACATATCCTGAACTGGAAGAGCGTATTGAAACAGCGCGCGAAGAAGACGCCGACCTCTTTATATCAATCCATGCGGATGCTGCCCCAACCTCAGATATCCGGGGTGCTTCTGTGTATACGCTCTCTGATAAGGGGTCTGTCCGTCTTGCGAACCAGGTTCGCAGTGAAGGTAACTTCGTCTTGTATAATGAAGAGATCCATGAAAGCGACCCGGACGTCAGTGCCATGCTGCTTGATATCGCTTCGCGTGACTCTCGCAATTCTTCCACCCGGTTTGCGAATTTTCTGATTGAAGAGCTGCAGGGGACCGTTGAAATGGTCAACAATACGCACAGGGAAGCAAGTTATGTGGTCTTGCTTGCGCCGGATGTCCCGGCTGTATTGTTGGAGCTCGGGTTCATTTCCAATGCGGAAGATGAACTGAATCTCAACTCCCGCGCATGGCGCCTGAAAGCTGTCACAGCGGTGGCGGATGGCATCGACGCCTACTTTATGGCAGCTCGTCCGATCCGTCAGGCGATGCGCGCCGGCGGTGCTCGCTGAGGCCAAGGTGCAGCGCACCCTCACAACTCATTTGCAAGCCTCTATCTGGCCATCTTTTTTATCTACTTGCGCCTGAATCACTGGCAATAACGTCCCAAAACTGTAATTCTCCCTCGCAGTGGAGATATAATTCGCGGAAGAGGCATGTCCGATAAACCGTCAAACCAATCCCCCGGCAAACCGCTTAAGGCACCGGGAAAATACGAACCAGCGCCAGTTGCTCCTGACGCCCGATCCAAGCCTGCGCCAAAAGAAAGCGCAGCCGCTAGCAAGCCTGCAGCAACCAGTCAGCACACACCGAAGGCGAAAGGCACTAGTGCATTGACGGCGGAGCGTCGCGCAGACGCCAAGGCCTCACCTCAAAAGTCTTCCGCCCTTGGCGGCTTTTTGGGATCGCTCTCGCCAAAGTGGATACTGGGGCTGAAAATCTTCGGCGGTCTGGCTGCGTTTGGTCTCGTACTGATGTTGGGTGTGCTCATCTACGCGATGATTTACATCAATGGCCTTAAAGCAGATCTGCCAGATTACGAACAACTGGCGGAATATGAACCGCCTGTGACGACGCGTGTGCATGCAGGGGACGGAACCCTTGTCGCTGAATTTGCGCGGGAGCGTCGTTTATTCGTCCCAATTGATGCCATTCCCGACAATGTAAAACAGGCCTTCCTTTCTGCTGAGGATAAATCCTTCTACGAGCACTCCGGATTGGATTATCGAGGTATCCTCCGTGCTCAGATTAATAATATTCCCTCATATTTGGGCTTCAGTAACGCACCTCTGGAAGGTGGCTCAACTATCACGCAACAGGTTGCCAAGAACTTCCTGCTTAGCAGTGAGCAACGCATCGAGCGCAAAGTTCGGGAAATGCTCATCGCCCGCCGCATGGAGCAGACCTTTACCAAAGACCATATCCTGGAGCTCTATCTCAATGAAATTTATCTTGGTAACCGCTCTTATGGTGTTGCCGCGGCTGCCCTGAATTATTTTGAAAAGCCGCTGCAGGAACTGGGCATTGCAGAGTCTGCTTATCTCTCGGCTCTGGCCAAAGCACCAAGCAACTACCACCCGGTTTTTAATGTTGACCGTGCAGTCGCTCGGCGTAACTGGATCATCAATCGCATGTTCGAGGATGGCGCCATCACACAGGAAGAGGCTGAGGCGGCCCAGGCTGAGCCGTTAGGCGCTGTTGTAGCGCCACCTCTTGGGGCGAGAACATCCGATACAGAGTACTTCGCTGAAGAAGTTCGCCGACAGGTTGGGGATCGCTACGGCATTGAGGCGCTGTATGATGGGGGGCTTTCGGTGCGCTCCACGCTCAACCCCCGACTACAGGAGATCGCTCAGAAATCTCTACGGAATGGTTTGACCACTTATGATCGCCGTCATGGTTGGCGCGGACCGGTCACCCAAATACAACTTCCTGATGATCTGACGGTACGCGCTGATCCGGATACTGTAAGGGAAGGTCAAGAGCCACCATATTTATGGCAGGCTGCTTTGCAGCAGCAGCAGGAAGAACTCGAGAAGTCTAATGCATATCATCAGGACCTGGAGCCCTGGCAGTTGGCCGTCGTTTTGGAAAGTCGGCAAGACAAGGCGACGATTGGTTTAACTGATGGCGTACAAGGTGAAATTCCGATTGTGGCGGCTGAATGGGCACGCGCGCATGTCAACGCGAACGAGATCGGCCCTGAAGTTACTGACTTGCGCCAGGTGATTGACGCCGGTGATATTATCTATGTGGAGAAGCTCTCTGACGGTGATTATGAGCTTCAACAAATCCCGGCAGTCAACGGGGGTATGTTGGCAATTGATCCGCACACCGGCAGAGTACTTGCGATGGTCGGTGGCTTCTCGTTCGGTCTGTCAGAATTTAACAGGGCGACGCAAGCAAGACGCCAGCCAGGGTCGACGTTCAAGCCGTTCGTCTATGCTGCTGCGCTTGATAATGGCTATACACCCTCGTCTATTGTTCTTGATGCACCTTTTGTCGCTCCAAGCCTTGGCGATGACTGGTGGAAGCCCGGCAACTATGTGGCTGGCCGTTTCTACGGTGAAAGCACTTTGCGCCTTGGTATCGAGAAATCACGGAACACAATGACTGCTAGGCTTGCGCAGGACATCGGTATTGGATTGATCATTGAGTATGCGGAGCGCTTTGGTGTATCCGATACGTTGCAAAGGGAATTGGCCATTTCGCTAGGGGCAGGTGAAACCAGTCTACTGCGTCTGACGACTGCCTATGCGATGTTCGTGAATGGTGGCCGTCGTATAGAGCCTGTATTTATCGACCGCGTACAGGATCGCTATGGCGATACAGTTTATAAAAGAGACCAGAGGCCTTGTCAGGACTGCACACAGGTTGAGTGGGAGGATCAGGGGGAGCCGTTTATTCCAGACACACGGCAGCAGGTTATAGATCCGCGCACTGCATATCAGATGGTATCCATGCTCGAAGGCGTTACGCGCAGCGGTACGGGTGCCTCTATCGGTCAGCTTGTGGACAAGCCCATTGCAGGTAAGACTGGTACAACTAATGACTATAAGGACGCATGGTTCGTTGGCTTTTCACCTGACCTTGCTGTGGGCATCTTTGTCGGTTTCGACATGCCACAGACCATGGGTCAGGGTGAGGGGGGCGGCATTGTTGCGGCCCCGATTTTTGGCGAGTTTATGGCTGAAGCGCTATCCCAGGAGACTGGTGTACCATTTCGAATTCCTTCCGGTATTCGATTAGTGCGTGTTAATGCCAAGACTGGCAAACCGGCGCGCCCTGGCGAAACCAATGTCATACTTGAAGCCTTCAAAGCTGAGGATGACATAGAAGGCAGCAGTCGATTCCGTATCAACGGTCAGTCAGTTGACGAGGGTAACACTGACGAAGCCATTGACGATGTTCTCGGCGGTCTGTACTGATCCAGACTCATATTTAATCAGGAGTTTCTGTCACTATGCGTGCAGAGATATTAAATGACGCAGAAAAAATCAGGCAGTCTTTGGAACTGCTGAGGAGGCGTCTTTGACTGGGATACCGCTCAGTCCAGACTTGATGAATTAAATCAGCAGGCAGAAGACCCTTCTGTTTGGGATGACCCTGAAAGTGCGCAAAAATTGATGCAGCAGCGCACACAACTTGAAAATCAGATCAACGCGCTATCCGAGATTGACCAGGAACTGGAGGACAATCTTGCCCTTGCAGAGCTTGCGGAGGAAGAAGCCGACACAGCTTCGCTTGATGAAGCGCAGGAGCTGATCGCATCTTTGCAGAAACGGGCAGAACGAGCCGAACTTGAAGCTTTGCTCTCTGGTGAGGCTGACGGTAACGACTGCTATGTCGAGATTCATCCAGGGGCTGGGGGCACCGAAAGCAACGACTGGGCTTCCATGCTCCTGCGTATGTATGTGCGCTGGGCTGGCCAACACGGACGTAAGGTCGAAATTCTCGAAGAACAGGCGGGTGATGAAGCTGGCATTAAGTCAGCAACCGTTCTGGTCAAAGGTGATAATGCATATGGCTGGTTGAAAACTGAAAGCGGTGTACACCGGCTGGTACGTATTTCCCCTTATGACTCAAATGCGAGGCGTCACACTTCGTTCGCATCCGTCTGGGTTTTTCCCGTTATTGATGATCAGATTGATATTGAGATCAATGAGAGTGAGTGTCGTATAGATACTTATCGCGCCTCAGGTGCAGGAGGACAGCACGTTAATACAACAGATAGTGCCGTCCGGATCACACACTTACCAACCAACATCGTTGTTCAATGTCAGAACGAACGCTCACAACATAAAAACAGAGCCACCGCCTGGAATATGCTCCGTGCTCGTCTTTATGAGCTGGAGCTTCAGAAAAGAGAAGAAGAGGCAGAGGCCAATGCGGCCACCAAAACAGATATTGGTTGGGGGCATCAGATCAGGTCATATGTTTTGCAGCCATATCAGATGGTGAAAGATCTGCGCACGAATGTCGAAAGCCCCAGTCCGGACGCTGTTCTTGATGGCGATATAGATCAGTTTCTGGGCGCAGCTCTTGCTGCACGTGTCGGCAATTCTGATGAATAAAAAAGCAGCCGTTTAACGGGCTGCTTTTTTCAAAACTTGGTTTTCAGACGCGTTTACCGCAGGTCTGATTTACCACCGCGGCTGAGGAATGATGATCCTTGAGAAGCCGCTGCTTTCTTGATGACTGGAGCCTCCTGAACCTCGACAGGTTCTTCCGGTGCTGCCGTAGCATTTACATCGACCAATGCCGGTTTTTGTGACATGGCCTGTCCAAGAGAATCTTCCAGCTCGGCTGGCATCTCCTCAGCGGGTGCTTTTTCTTCGCTGGTAGATGGTGCCGCCGCCATTGCCGCAACCGGTTTCGTTGCTGCTGGTTTTGGCGTCGGCTTTGCGCGTGCGGCAGCACTGTCAGACATAGGATCGTCTGAATGACGGCAATTACCGTCGAAGCGTGCACCATTCTCAATAGAAAGGGCAGAGTGCAGAATATCGCCTTTGACATGCGCGGATGATGACAATTCAACATGCGCAGCGCGAATAGCACCTTCGATAGTGCCGGAAACTTTCACTTTGTCAGCGACGACTTCGCCCTTAACGGCAGCGCCTTCTCCGATAACGAGACCTTTTGCGCGGATATCTCCTTCCAGGATACCGTCAAACTGAACTTCACCTTCGGCTTCGATCATCCCTTTGATGATCACATCACCACTGATGAGTGACGGTACGCCTGTCGCCCGTGGTGCAGCACGTCTGTTATTACTGCTCATCCGTGCGGAGGATTTTTGAGGTGCCTTGCCAGAAGCTGGTCTTACCGGCGTCCGTTCTGGTGTATCCCCAATTTCAACCAGCTCTGATGTGACGTCCTGGTTTTTCTTAGCTTTCGAAAACATATCTACCTGCCTCTATGAAACGCATCGGATCAACTTGCCGCCCCTTGTAGAGCACTTCGTAATGA
>JALEGM010000010.1 GCA_022763145.1 Aquisalinus sp.
ACAGGAGAGCCTTCATGCTGCCAACCCCGCAGACTGACCTTAAGCCGAATACGCTGGAATATGAAATACTGCCGAAAGTAAAACCGACAGGTTTTCGCGAATATGATGCACGATGGGTATTTGAAAAAGAAATCAATCTGCTGGGCATACAGGCCCTGGGAGCTGGCCTTGGCACCTTAATCCGCGAACTCGGGAAGGAGCCGCGTATCGTGGTCGGGCATGATTTTCGTGGGTATTCCGCTTCCATCAAGCAGGCCCTGACGGTCGGCCTTATGAGTGCCGGCATAGAAGTGAACGATATCGGTCTTGCCCTCTCCCCTGTGGCCTACTTCGCGCAGTTTGAACTAGATATCCCCTGCGTTGCCATGGTGACCGCGAGCCATAACGAGAATGGCTGGACGGGTGTGAAAATGGGCGTGAATGCACCCTTGACGTTCGGACCAGAGGAAATGGGTCGCCTCAAAGAGATCGTTCTGCAGGGCGCCTACAAATCGGCTGAGGGTGGCAGCTATAAATATGTTGAGGGCCTGCGCGAGCGCTACATTGCTGACATTTGCGAAGGCGTCAGTTTCAAGCGAAAAATGAAAGTGATCGCTGCTTGCGGCAATGGTACAGCTGGTGCCTATGCACCGGAGGCCCTTGAGAGGCTTGGCTTAGAAGTTGTGCCAATGGACGCTGAGCTCGATCACACGTTCCCGAAGTATAATCCTAACCCGGAAGACCTTGAAATGCTGCATGCCATGCAGGCCGCCGTCAGGGAACATGGCGCAGACGTGGCGCTCGGCTTTGATGGCGACGGTGACCGCTGCGGGGTTGTCGATAATGAAGGCGAAGAAATTTTCGCCGACAAAATCGGTGTGATGCTGGCGCGGGACCTGTCAGCGCAACATCAAAATGCTGTATTCGTGGCAGACGTAAAATCTACAGGGCTGTTCATGACGGACCCGGTACTGCTCCAAAACGGTGCGACAACAAAATACTGGAAAACCGGTCACTCCTATATCAAGCGTTATTCTCATGAGATCGGCGCGCTGGCTGGATTTGAAAAATCCGGACACTTCTTTTTTAACAAGCCGTATGGTCGCGGCTATGATGATGGTCTTGTGGCCGCCATCGCCTTACTGAAAATGCTTGATCGAAACCCTGACAAGTCGCTGGCCGACCTGCGCCGCGCTCTGCCGATGACATATCAGTCACCGACCATGTCGCCGCATTGTGCAGATGAGGAAAAGTATGAGGTCGTGACCAAAATCGTTCAGCATATTGAAGATCATGCCAAATCAGGCAGCAGTCTGATTGGCCAGGCAATTCGAGATGTGAACACGGTAAATGGCGTCAGGGTCACAGTTGAAGATGGTACCTGGGGGTTGATCCGTGCTTCTTCCAACAAGCCGGAGCTGGTTGTTGTTGTGGAAAGCCCGGCCTCGGAAGAAAACAGAAATGCAATGTTCCGTGAACTGGAAGCTGTTTTGTCGCAACATCCGGAAGTCGGTGAGTTCAACCAAAAACTATAAGGCTTCAGTATAATGACCATAACGCTTTTTCATTTCCCACAAAGCCGTTCCTTGCGCGTAGCGTGGCTGCTGGAAGAAATGGGACTTGAGTACACGTTGAAGACTATTCCGGCAGCAACAGCCCGCGAGTATGCCCAAACACCTGAATATCAGGCCATCAATCCGCTCGGCAAGTACCCGACCCTGATTGATGGCGACCTGACCATGGTCGAGTCTGTGGCGATCATGGACTATCTGATGCACAAATATGATGCCGGTCCCCTCAAACCCGCCGTTTCGTCATCAGATTATGGCCCATTTACCCAGTGGCTGCATTTTGGCGAGTCCGGGATGGGTATGTATGTCATCATGCTGTTCGCACACAGCTATTTGCTACCAGAGGAGCACCGATCTGCTAGGATCGCCGATTGGGGACGGGCTGAAACTCGCAAATGTCTTGAGTTTATGTCTTCTGGCCTGGGTGACAAAGATTACCTTTGCGCATCCGGTTTTACAGCTGCAGATATTTCCGTGTTCTATATGCTGTATCTACTGAAAATCATCAGACAGTTTGATGAGGCACCGGATAATTTGAAAGCCTATTTTGATCGGCTAACACAAAACCCCAACTGGCAGAAAATTTCTGCGATTGAGGCATAAACCCCAATCGCATCTTTTCGAGATGATTGTTACTCCTGCTCGAATGTCAAGCCTGCATTGGCTTTGAGGCGTTCGATCAGATGACGGCCCATAGCAGGAGCCGGTGTCCAGATTCCGCCGCCTGTGTCCTTTGCTTCGTCTGTCAAACAGATCGCGCTCTCAGCAATCATCTTTGATGTTGAGCCATAGCCAGGGTCCCTGTCACCGGTGACACCAAGGCGCACAGACTTGCCGTCCGGACCTTCACCCACAAACAGCACATCATAGTGCCCTGCCTCGCGCTCTTCCTTACTCGGCCCTTCACCGGGCTTTGGCGCATCATCACCCATCATTGAATTGTCACCAGCTATGGCATTAGCAATCTGCTCGCCTTTTTCACCAGGGCCTGTGAGCATCATTTCATCATAAACGAAGCCCTCACCATACAGATGATCCAGTAGGAAGTTCGAGCGATGGATATTCTTGGTGTTGATCGCCGCCATGATGAAGGGTGCTGCCCAGCTCCCAAGGCTCTCATCATATTCCGGCTTGTTGCCTTTTGGCTGTTTCGGGCCTTCAAAACCCGGTGTGAGACAGAACGGGCTTTTCAGCCATTCCAGTATTTGCGGGTTCTGGAACGCAGCAGCCATCGTTGCTTTCAAACTCGCGGCGGTCCCCCCGGAGAACGTCCCTTGCATTTTACGAACCCGGCCCTTGATGCGGGACACAGGTGCGCCGAACTCTTCCTTGGCAAGGGCTTGTAATCCGTAAACCCCCAAATCAAAGGGAATTGAATCGAAACCACAGGAAAATACGATCCGGGCGCCAGATTTCTTTGCTGTCTCCTCATGAGCATCGATCATCTGCCGCATCCAGGCAGGCTCACCGCAGAGGTCGACATAATCCGTGCCTGATGCAGCACAGGCGGCCACAAGATCATTGCCGTAAAGCTGATACGGCCCGACTGTGGTACAAATAACCTGCGCACGATCCGTCATGGCTTTAAGAGAAGCTTCATCGCCTGCGTCCGCTGTCACGAGCGGTGTGTCACCAGGAGCACCAATCTCATCCCTGACCTGCGCCAGCTTGTCGGCACTGCGTCCTGCCATGGCCCAGGAGACTTTACCTCCGACGCCATATTGCTGGGCCAGATATTCAGCCACAAGGCGGCCTGTGAAACCGCTGGCACCATAGACAATAACGTCAAATTCCTTGCTCATATTCTCTCTCTTTCGTTGATTTTATTCTGCTGGCGTTTGCCGAGAAGCTGGCTCAGCAGGCACTGACAGTTCTTCATTCTTGTCTGTATATAAAGGCCAGAACATCTCATGCTGCCAGTTTTTCTGTGGAATATTTTCGATCCCGTATTCAGGCGGATACGTCTGGCTAATCTTGGCGGTGCCGAACAGTACATCCCAGAAAAATAGAAGGTTGCCGTAATTGCCCTTATAATTGGTGACGCCATCCTCTTTATGCAGACCGTGATGCGCGAAATGTGTTGTCGGCGTAGAGATGGTGCGTTGCATGACCCAGACAAAAGGTTTTAGCCACGAAATCGAATAAAGCTTTTGATCCCATTTCACCGTCGAATGCGCCCCGAAGATAATGCTCTGCTTGATAATGATGTAAACGGCATAAACTGCCCCCAGCCCGAGATGAACGAGTGCAGCACCAGCCCAAAGCGATGGGATTAGCAAGAAGTAGAAAATGTTGTTCCGGTACGTCAGGCGCACCCCCATGTAATTGCAGGAATGATGGGCCCTGTGGAGATTATAGAGCGCTGGCACATTGTGACAGCTTCGATGCCACCAATACTGCGTCAGGTCATCGCCCAGCAACAGGACAATCACCATGCCCCACCAGGGCAGCCCACTCCAGGCATTAGCTGAACCAGGAAAAACAGCCTCGAGTGCTACAGGGGTTACATAGAAAGCGAAGGGCGTAATGATGAGGAACAGGGACAGAGTGCCGACAATTTCAATCCAGATGTCGCCCGGCTTCATTTTTGCCCGATCATGGAATGTTCCAATCAAAAGCTCCAGCAAGACGAAGCCAAAAAGGATTGCAATGATGATGGGTTTATAGTCGATAGCCTGTTCCATCCCCTGATCCTATCTGATTACGACCTTGCCCTCAAATCAGTTCAGCACATCAAGAATCATCAGCCCAGCTGTGATGGTCAGATAGATCGCAAAGATGCGGTTCAGCCAGGTATCATCAAGGCGGTGGGCGATATTCGCGCCGATGGGGGCCGTAATCGTGGTCATACTCGCGATAATCAGGAAAGCCGGTAATGAAACAAACCCGATAGAGAGAGGCGGTAAACCCGCCTGCCCCCAACCAACCAACAAGAACCCAAGAGTGCCGGGCACAGCGATGGCCAGGCCAAATCCTGCTGCAGTTGCAATCGCCTGGTGGATGGTGCGACCAAAGGCTGTCAGGACGATCACACCCATGACGCCGCCTCCAATCCCCATGAGGCTGGAGAGAAGGCCGATAGTACCGCCAAGGCTGGCGCGAACGGCACCGCCAGGCACAGGTGCCAAGTCATCTCCACTATGTGACTTCTTGCGATCAAATAGCCCCTTACGGATCGCAACAGCCAAAGCACCGATAGCAAAAATGAGCGTCAGCACCTCGGCCTGCAAAACGCGCGCAACCAAGGCACCTGCAACAGCGCCGGCAATGATCCAGGGCGCCCAGCTTTTTAACAGACTGACATCCACAGCTCCATGGCGATGATGGGTCGAAACTGATCGCCATGACGTGATGATAATGGTGGCAAGCGATGTACCTACAGCAATCTTTATGCGGACATCATCCGGCACATCCAGCACGCCGAATACGGCATAGAGTGCCGGCACAATGACGATGCCTCCACCGATACCGAACAGGCCACCAATGAAGCCGGCAAAAAGGCCAGCTCCCAGCAAAAGGAGAAGTAACAGGAGCATGTCAGGTGAGAAAAAGGCTTCCATCAGGCAGCTTCTTCAAAGGCCGACTGGGGCAATTTATTCAGCGCTTCGCGCAAAACATTTTCATCTGCCCCGCTCTTGCAACCCTCAATCGTCAGGAATTGCCGCCAGGCTTTTGCGCCGGGTTGGCCGTGGAATAATCCGATCATATGTCTTGTTACGGCATTCAGCTTGCCGCCTTTGGCAAGGTGCTTTGCGCTGTAGTCTATCATGGCCTCAACCACTGCTCGCCTGCCAGGTTGTTCTGCCATCACCCCGAAAAGCTGACTGTCGACCTCTGCAAGCAGGTATGGTGTTTCGTAAGCAGCACGGCCTAGCATCACACCATCAAAGCGCTCCAGATGTTCTTGTGATTGGGTAAGATCTGTAATACCGCCGTTGAGTACAATCGTCAGGCCGGGATGTTTTTCTTTCAGCCTAGAAACAATCTCATAATCGAGTGGCGGGATGGTGCGATTTTCCTTCGGACTCAACCCTTGCAGCCAGGCTTTACGTGCATGGATGATAAACGTATCGCAGCCTGTTTCTGCCACTTTTTCAACGAAAGAAAACAGACTTTCATTCGGGTCTTGCTCGTCCACGCCCAAGCGACATTTGACAGTAACCGGCACAGATACGTTTTGACGCATGGCTGCAATGCAGTCGGCCACCAAATCAGGCTCTCGCATCAAGCAAGCCCCGAAGGTGCCGGATTGTACCCGGTCCGAAGGGCAACCAACATTCAGGTTGATTTCGTCGTAGCCATAGCTCTCAGAAATGCTAGCTGCTTCTGCAAGCTTTGCTGGGTCACTACCGCCTAGTTGAATGGCCACCGGATGCTCTGCTGCATCAAACCCGAGCAGATAATCTCTATCGCCACGCAGAATCGCCTCCGCAACAATCATCTCAGTATAAAGACGCGCGTGTTTACTGAGCTGTCGGTGAAAATAACGACAATGACGATCCGTCCAGTCGATCATTGGGGCCACACAAAACTGGTGCATACTGTACATTTTAACTTAATGTATTTCTGGGGTACTTTTTGAAGCCTTTACCAAACTCAGAACTACTTAGCTTCATACGCACTTTTTTGCAAAGAATTGCATACATCTGTAACATCAATTCCTCCTGCTGCTATACAGCCTAAGTAGACGAACTTCATCTATCACAGATATTATGACCACATATACACAATGATAGGTTGCCATAGGATGCCAGCTACGCCTTTAAAGAACCAATAAGACTGGCTTCAATCGCTTAGATTCGCTGAGCTAACCTAATGCGCCATAAAAGTTGCTAATTCCGCTGGTAACTTCCCGGACCATCTTCATGTAGCGCTTTAGTGGCTCAATAAAGTCTGAATGAATTTGATCGTTTAGTTCCGGACTATCATCTGGATAGGTCGCAGGTTCGGTTACGGTGAAGTCCTCAGTTCCAAGGCTATCTTGCGGGAATAATGTCGTCAGCACATCGCTAGCATCATCCACTTGCAATCGGAATACCATCCGGAGAATGTCTTCTTTTTTGGCACCCGCATATGGTGACAGATCTGGTAAGTTGGCCGCCAGGACGAATAAATGTTGGATAATTGCAATCCTAATAGCGTGCAGGATATCAAGGTCGGCAGGCATGAATTCATTCGAACCCCTTAGTTCCATTGCGTCTAATTGATCAGACAAAGCGATGCTGTCAGATCGCAACTGAGCTGCCAACTGCAAAGCTGCAAAATATCTCCTGTCTTCAGATAATTCACGCGCTAATAACGCACATGCCTGCACGAGGTCAGGTTCTTTGCCCGAGAGGGGCCGGGTCGCCCAAAAGGAACCATCAAAGATCTTCATATACGCTATGAAAATCTTAATCTCGCTTAGCCCTCTGGCTTTGGTTACGAGGCGCATCAACCGATTGAAACGATCAGAATTGTTCTTAAGCCAAATAAAGTAATCTTGTTCTGCTGAAATCGCTCGCCCGATACCGCCAGTCAAATTCGCTAGCAACCCCATCTGTTGTAAAATCGCATTATGCGGAATAGCTCGAATCCTACGCAAGGACATATCTTCCTGATCTTGCACCGATTGCCGTTTGGACTGTCTTGATCCAGTAGTCGGCAAGAAAGCCAACCCAATTGCCGAAATTGTTGTTTGATATGCCTGGTCAGCATACAGACTCTCTTGTTGAGACTTTACAGTCCTATAGAAATCAAGACTGGTACTTATATCCTCGTAAAAAGGATCAGATACAGAACCAACATCTAGCGCTGTTTTGTTAGCCTCAAGAATAGAGCTTACTACGGAGATAGCGAGCATTTTGTTGCCAAAGAGCAAATATCCATCGCCTCCTTGAAAACTGCTCTCATGCACCAAGGCGATATCACGATCAGAGAATTGCTTTCGGGCCCAGGGCGATAATGCATACAACGCCCTATCTTCGAAGCTACATTGATGATTCCCCCTCCCCATAGACTCACCGTGTGTATTGAACAAGACCGCTTCATGCTGGCCAAGGTCATGCTTGTCCATCAAATCTGCCAAATGGCCCTGAAGCCGTTCGATCGCGAGTGCTGCAGGGATTTGTCCCATGAACCTTCCGGCGTCCGAGAACCCGGCCTGTATACAAACAGCTCCGCGTTTATCGACATAACGTCGATATTCCACTTGCTGGAAAAGTACATCCAGGATGCGTCGTGATCGATCCAGGGCACGTGGGGTTTCGAAAAGTGGGCAAATATCGACCTTATCATCAATACCAAATAACTTTGTAAGGTACAAAGCTGTCAGAACCGTGACGGGATTCTCCAGTTCAGCTATCAGTAATCGGATCGGTTGCTCTGCATCAATATGCTTCAATATTTGCGCCATGGCAATTATCAGTCTGGAGGCGTCAGACCTTTCCATAGCAAGGGATGCAAAATTGACTTGCACAGGCTGCACATCCCGGATCAACTTCTGGACCTTTTCCAACGCAGAACGCCCGAAAAGATCTTCGTCATTTTCCAGATTTAGTACTTGCCTTGCTGCGTTTCTGATCTGCGCGGCATTCAGCCGGAAATGTACATGCCCCATCCCAAGATTGAAGGAGTGCATATCTGCTAGTAGCGTTGCAACCTTCTTAGCTGAATCTGAGTCAACCTCAACTAAAGCTGTGGTGAGGCAAGCGCGTACTTCATTTAAATCAGAATATACCGTACTATTATCAGTTAACTGATTAGCAGCAATGGAAATATCACTAGCATCCGAAAGCTCTGATTCAAGAAGTGCCAGAACAGACTGACTGTGTTCCTTTATTGCCTTCAGCTTTAGCGATGCTTCTTTGACAGATTGGTGCTGACAACTGCTTTGAAACTCACTTAACCCATTTTCGTATAACTCAACTCGGCGAACTTTTTCTATGAGCCTATGCCGGATAACATCTTGCCAACCAATATCTGAGCGGCCATCCATATCATAACCAACCCATGTAGCAAGTTTCATTGGGGCCGGAGAAAAAGACCTCCAACGATCAGGAAAGGACGCGCTAGCATTTTCAATGAGTTTTCTGTGAAGGAGGCTTATTGCGTTGGAGGCATGTTCCATCGCGCAGAGTGCTGCTTCGTGCTCCTCTTTCAACGTAATGGGGCTGTCTGGATAATGTTCTAGATTGGCTAAGTTTAATTCAGTTCCGGATACATTTTTTGCTAATGCTTCACGTTGTGCCTTTGACAAAATAAAAGTCGGATGCCCTGTAAAGACGATAACATCTCTTGTTTTGCGCCAAAATGTACAAAATGTCTCAAAATCAGAAGTATTAAGGTTGTTGCGAATTGCATCGGATAATTGATCTTCGGATACCTTCTCATTACTCAATGAAAGATACTGTTTGAGTGCCCGGGAGCGGTCCAGAAAAGCATTGTTGCTATAGAACTTAATAAGCTCCGATAAGTCTTCGGCCGATAACTCTTCAGATTCTATCTGTATAGAGAGTTCGTGCGCCAGCTGCCTCACCGGATTAGATAAAGGGTCAACGGCAATGTATTCTCGCAATTCAGTGAGGCGTTGGCGCAACGCAAACTCAATCTCTTTTGTATTCATACTATTTATTGCCCTTTTCTATCTGAACTAATTTGAACTTCAGAATTGAGGCTTCGTCGTAAGATTGCGACGGTTTTATCTCTGAACTCAAATCGACTATTGGCCCGTGGGGATAGCAGAAGATGCCTCTTTTGCCAAAATTGATCTAAGCAGAGCTGTTGCTACGCGAAGGCAGAGGTCAATCGTCTATTTCCTCGCGGGCGCATTCCAGGTCCACGGTAGCCGAGAGGTCGCTTGTGCGCGTGAGGCTGATCTTCACGGAATGACGCGCTGCGGGGTCTGCACTCGTCCCTTCGCGCATTAACCCGTCAATGAGTATGTCAAAAACACGCTTTGTTTCTTCTGTTGCTGCAGCGCGCGCCTCATAGCCGGTCGTCAGGTTTACCCGGTCGCCCGGACCATACATGTTAAGCTTGACGTTCCGCGCCATGAAACGGGTGTCAGCGGCATCATCATGCGTCAGATCGGTCTCTACAGTGACAAAGCCATAGCGCCCGATTGCAGTCAGCTCTTGCCCGGATTTAGCTGCGACTACAGCACTTTCTTCGCAAACACCCACGCCGTAGCGTTCGTTTTCCTCTGCACACGCTACAACAAGTCTACCAAGGCGTCTGGCTGTCATGATATTCTGGTCGGCGATGCCAGAGTCAAACAACCCGACGCCTTCCTGAATGACCAGACCCTGATGCCCAAGGTCAGATGCGACGCCATAGCGCAAGGCCTCATATGTACTGCCGCCGGCAATCATAATCCCTGACAGGGCAGATACGGCTCCGCTTGAAGCGATCAAGGTCGCGCCATGGGCATAAGCGCTGGCAATAGCGCGCAAGACCTGACTTTCCTCCCCACGGTGTAATAAAGTCTCTACCAGACGGATCTGATTGCCACCGCACATGAAAATACACTTCATGGAAGCAATACGGTCCAGCAATTCCGGGTTACGCGCCGCATACTCCACATTGTCGATTGTAATACCGAGATCGACCGCTTCCACGGCATGACCGCGGAAAAAATCAACATGCTCCTCTGCCGTCCGACGTGCTTCTGACGACGCGGCAGCAAAAACGCCGACAGGTCCTTCTCCGACAAGATCAATTATTTCCTGCTGTTCGCGATTGTCGAAATAGACTGGGGAAGAACCTAACAGAACTAGCCGGGAGCGCTCGTTAAGGTCCATTCCAAAACTACGAGCACTGCGCAGCCCTCGTTCAGACTGCAAGACCGGCTCGACAGTTTGTTTCATAATTGAGGCTCGGAAATTCACAGCCGTCATACGAAGACCATCATCAGGCGTAGAAATCAGACACCTGGAGCTGCGTTTGACTCGGTCCAGCACGACCCGCGCGCCCAGACCCGTTTTGGGGTCGATAGCGGACAGACTGTCCGTGGCATAATTTGCCTGATCGCCCAGCACCAGACGCGCTAATAGATCGTAGACAGCATAAGCGCCAAATGCGTTACGCTTGGATCGCACAGGGGCACGGTAAGCTATTTCACTATTTCGGACACGGCGCTTACTTTCGGCCGCTGTGATGACATAATTCTTGAGATCAATAAGATCGCCATCATCAAGATAGCTAACACGGATATTCTCAAACTGGTTGGTTTGCTGATCCAGTTGCGAGCGGCGCGTATCAACAAAAATGATCCCGTATTCGCCACACACACGCGCCTTGTTTCCCTCCACAAGCAAGGCCGTATTTTCGTCAATGCCAAACCCACGCTTTACTCCGGTATGCGCCATGGCGACCACAAGCCGGGCCAGACGTCCGCGTTTAATGAAGTGCTGGTCGACAAGACCATGGGGGAAAAAACCCATGCCTTTGCCAACCAATAAGCCAGGCTCGTCAGGATCGTCTGTTATTCCATGCACGACGGATTCGAATGAAGTACCGCCCAGGATCATGATTTTTGACATCATGGCGGCGCCCGCACTGGACCCGGCGAGCAAGCCACCGCCTTTGAAAAGCTTTTTGATGGTTTTCAGTAAGGGCGTGTCTTTTCCATTCTGAAGCAGCGCCTCTACGATCTTGGCCTGATCGCCACCGGTAAAGTAGACACTTCCCGCAGCTTCCACCCGCGCGAGTATATCCGGGTCAAAAGCGCTCTCGCTGGCATTTTCGGAATACACCGGAATAACATCCGTCTTGAAACCGTGGCTCAGAAAGGCTGCTTCGGTCTCCTCTCCAACCTCCACTGGTTCGGAAGAGGCTGTCGGGAAAATAGCAATCTTACCACCTGCCAGGCGACGCATTTCCCTGTACACAGCTCGATTATCATCCTCGAGCCTGCCACCGATAATGGCCATACGCCGCACAGGCGTCGCCTGCGCCGGTGATGATAGCGCTGCGCTACTCGTCATGGAACCTGCGTTTCCTTAATCCTTCGCCGCCAGCCAGACGCCCCTGTCGTCTTTGACGATGCGATACCCCTCGGGCACGTTTATATCCAACTCCGGTTCAGATTCTGGCTCGATTCGCTCATCCGGTTTGTCCGCGGGGGAGAAGTAAATGATCTTTTTCCAGGCCCTTGTAATACTGGCACAGAACAGCAGAACCAGGTCATTGCGACGTGCCTGTTCAAGCGCATAATCAACAGCCTCTTCCTCGCTGGGGATCACCTCGATTGCATCCGGTTCGACACCGGCAGCGATCAGCGCATCGCGCATCATTTCAGGGATTTCCCTGGGCCCTCGCCCACGCAAATCATCATCCGTGTGGCAAATATATTTATCGAACTTACCGGCGACGGCATTTGCGTTGGCAGCAACATCTTCATCACGCCTGTCGCCCGGACAGGTCACACAGACGATGCGTTTACCGCGCGGCTCAAGTCGCTCGACGAGATCGGCCATCGCAGCAATCGCTGCTTCATTATGACCGTAATCAAGAATAACCCGGAAGCCGTGTTCATCGAAAACATTCATGCGACCTGGCGACTGATAGAATGTATTGTTGAAAGTGCGTAGCCCCCCGCGGATCTGGTCCAGCGTCAGGCCCAATGAATAAGACATCGCTGCGGCAAACATCGCGTTCTCGACATTATGGATAGCTTTTCCCTCGACGGTGGCCGGTATGAGATGGGTCCAGATTAGTGGAATCTGGTTCTCATTTTCATAAATCACAATCTGCTCACCATTGGTGCCACGCTCCAGCACGACAGCCCGATGTCCTTGCTTGATATGCTCCTGTACCAAGCCATTATTCGGATTACGTGATACGTAACAGATACGTTTTGCCGAGGTGTATTCAGCCATCTTCAGTGTATGGATATTATCGGCATTAAGCACAGCCGTGTCCCGAGCCACCTCGACCACCAGTCGCTTTACACGCGCCAGATCATCCAGTGTTTGTACACCGCCCATACCGAGATGGTCCGAACTGACATTTAAAACGGCGCCAACATCACAATATTGATAACCAAGACCAGCGCGCACGATGCCACCGCGCGCCGTTTCCATCACAGCCATATCTACATCAGGGTCGCGAAGGACCATGCTGGCAGCCATAGGACCCGTCATGTCACCTTTCACGGTCACATTGCCATCAATGGAAACAGCGTCGGTACTGGTCTGGCCAACCACATGGCCTGACATTTTCAATATATGTCCGAGCATCCTTGAGGTCGTTGTCTTGCCGTTTGTACCAGTTAACGCCGCGATGGGAATCCGGCTCGGGGTACCCGGCGGGAACAACATGTCCATCACAGCCCCGCCGACGTCGCGCGGCGTGCCCTCTGATGGCGAGATATGCATGCGAATCCCGGGGCCTGCATTGATCTCGCAGATTGCACCGCCAGTTTCGCGGTAGCTTTTTGTGATATCTGTGGTCAGAAAGTCCACGCCACCAATATCAAGCCCGACTGCCTTGATAGCGCGCTCTGCCATAAACTTGTTATCGGGGTGGATCGTATCGGTTACATCAACAGCAGTACCACCAGTAGAGAGATTTGCAGTACGCCGTAAATAAGCGACCTGCCCATCAGCCAGAACCGTTTTAACATCCATCTGTTGTTCACGGAGCATCTTGTCTGCCCCCTTGTCCAATTCAAGGCGGGTCAACATGTTTTCATGGCCGACGCCGCGACGCGGGTCCTGATTTTCACGATCCACGAGTTCTTCAATTGTAGACCTTCCATCGCCTTTTACATGCGCTGGAACTCGCTTTGCTGCAGCAACAAGATTGCCATTTACAACGAGCAAACGATGATCCGCCCCTTCGATCATTTGTTCAACGATGACACCAGATCCCTGATCGCTTGCCTTATCAAAAGCATCCAGAACTTCATTCTCTGTCATCAGATTAATAGAAACGCCGCGCCCATGATTACCATCAACAGGCTTTACAACAACCGGATAGCCAATCCGCTCCGCCGCCGTCACAGCTTCATCGCCATTACGCACATATTTCTGTTCTGGAACAGGCAGGCCGAGATCATATAAAAGCTGTGTGCAGAATTCTTTATCTTTCGCTATGTCCACAGCGATACAAGCTGTCTGACTGCTCAAGGCAGCTTCAATCCTTTTTTGATATTTGCCCTGCCCAAGCTGGATCAGGCTGTCCTGGTTCAGGCGGATCCAGGGGATATCCCGCTCTTCGGCTGCTTTGACGATTGCCATAGCTGATGGGCCAAGGCTCCGGCGCGTGGCGAAATGAAAGAAGTCATCGATTTCATCAGCAAGGTTGAACTTGCCCCCGGGTGACGGGTCGATCAGCTCCAACACGATCAACCTGGCCAAATCACCAGCTTCAAGGCCAATGCGCCTCGATACATATCCGAACAGAACTTCAGAGACCCCCTCTTCACCAGCAGGTTCAGAGCAGGCAATATTCAAAGGTGCCGCAGCGAGTTTCTGCAACGTCACTGCGACACGTGCAATAACTTCGCCAAGGTCACAATCTTCTGCTTTACGCATCCGCTCCAGAAACAGCTCACCTGATTCCGTCTCTTCATGGGCAAGACCTGGTAATTCCCGGAGTAATGGATCAATCAACCGATCCCCAAAATCCGAGGCACGGCGGTTTGCATATTTGCCGAAGTCTATCGTAAAGCGAATGACAGGCTTCTGTGTAAAAATATTTGGCCCAACATATACGGAAGTCGAAAGCAATTTCATGATTGGCTCCTGACAGGCAGGTGTCTCTTTATCCGAGCTCCTTACCTGCGCGATTTGTTGTCATTTTATTCGCGACATTTGTGATATGATTTCAACATTTAGATGTGGCGTCAATTGCTGCAATGCGAAAGAAGTGTTTATCAGACCCGCTCCTGCGGGATACTTTAATTGCGCAAACCGCAAGTGGCGATGACTGGACAAACAATAATGAGTGACCCCCTTACCCAAACGCCCCCCTCACCTGCAACCGAGAAGCCTTATCGACACGAAACTGTGGATCTTGGTGAAGACCTTTCGGGCAAACGCCACACGCTCGATATCCTGAAGTTTGGTGACCCTGGCGCACGCCCTAAAGCGTATCTGCAAACTGCCCTACATGCCGACGAACTGCCCGGGATGCTCATCATGCGCAACTTGATTGAGCGCCTTTCAGAGATGGCCGAGCACGGCGAGATTACCGGCGAAGTGGTACTTGTGCCGACAGCAAATCCGATCGGCCTTTCACAGCTGGTCGGTCAGTATATGCAGGGGCGCGTGGAGGAAGGCACTCACAAGAACTTCAACCGCGCCTTTCCAAACCTCGCCGAAATGGTGGAAGAAAAGATTGCCGGGCGGCTTGGT
The DNA here is from genome assembly GCA_022763145.1 of Aquisalinus sp. Lineage (GTDB taxonomy): Bacteria > Pseudomonadota > Alphaproteobacteria > Caulobacterales > Parvularculaceae > Aquisalinus. The sequence goes on from JALEGM010000010.1 coordinate 14,891, forward strand.
GATGACCCTGCCGAGAACATCGATCTTATTCGGGCCGAAATGCGTAAAGCCCTCGATAAAGAGCAAAGCACCACCGCTTTTGAGAAGATGCAGCATACGCTGATCAGCAATGCCTGCGATGCAGACATTGCGCTTGATCTTCATGCGGATAATCACGCCATCCTCTACCTGTATGCAAACAAGCGGTCATGGCCGGAAGCCAAAGACCTCGCCGCAGAAATTGATGCGCGTGCAGTTCTCCTCTCCGGCTATTCCGGCGATGGCTCGTTCGATGAAGCCTGTGGCGGGCCGTGGCTTTTATTATCCGAGAAATTTCCTGACGTGCCAATCCCGCAAGCCTGTCTCTCATCCACGCTCGAGCTGCGCTCCAACAATGACGTATCAGGCGCATATGCGCGCCGCGACTCCGAAGCCCTGTTGCGTTTCCTGCAACGCCGCGGTTGTCTGAAAGGAGACCCTGGCGCCATGCCGCGATTGCTCGGGGACGCTATTCCTATTGAGAACATGCACAGGCTGACTGCTTCCATAGAGGGGGTGGTCGATTACAAACTGAAGCCAGGCGACACTGTGCGCAAAGGCGATCTCATCGCCGAGATTATCCCGGCCATGGGCACACCTGAGGAAATCACGTCGCCATTGGACGGGCTGATTATTGCCCTGCATGATCAGACCTGGGCTTGGCCTGACAAAATGATCGGCAAACTGGTGGGCTCAGCCTGAGCAATAATACTTGGGAAACGGTCTAATGCTCTTTTCCTGATGCCGGGATCACCGTAAGCCCTTTGCCATGGCCAATTTGCTGACACTCTCACGCATCGCTCTTGTCCTGCCGCTGGTGCTGTGCCTGATGCAGACAGACCCCGTCTGGCGCTGGCCGGCACTGGGGCTGTTTCTGGTCGCCGGAATTACAGATTTCTTTGACGGCTATATCGCCCGACGCACGCAAACTACATCTGCGCTCGGCACAGCGCTGGACCCGATTGCGGACAAGCTGCTGACATCGGCCATACTAGTCATGCTGATTGCCGACCAGACCCTGAGCGGCTTTGATATGTTCCTCGCCCTCCTAATGATCCTGCGGGAAGTCTGGATTTCCGGCTTGCGGGAGGCCCTCAGCGGGGAAGTGAAACTAACTGTCACCGTGCTCGCGAAATGGAAGACTGCCGCCCAGTTTCTGGCAATCGCCTTTCTGCTGATCCCCATCGATGGCATTAACCGGGAAGCTGGCATCTTCTTTCTATGGGCAGCGGCAGCCCTGACCATCTGGACAGGGGCCATCTACACCCGCGATGCCCTGCCTCACCTGCGACAGGCTTCAAAGTGACGATGCCGCAGATAAACCCCTCGGGCAGACGCCCTATAAATGGCGCAGTCCAGCCTATTCTCAGGCCTGCCGGTCACTGCTAGGCTGCATGTATGGATGAAGCAGCACCGCATATCCTTGTCGTGGATGATGATGACCGCATACGTGGTCTCCTGAAACGCTATCTGACCGAGCAAGGCTTCCCGACAAGTGTCGCAGCCAACGCTGACGAGGCACGCAACCTGCTGGACGGACTTGCCTTCGACCTGCTTATTCTGGACGTGATGATGCCAGGCGAAAGTGGCTTCGAACTGACCCAGTCCTTACGCGCAAGTTCCAATATCCCGATTATTCTGCTCACCGCTCGTGGTGAGCCCGAAGACCGGATTGAAGGCCTGGAGCGTGGGGCCGATGATTATTTGCCAAAGCCATTCGAGCCGCGTGAATTACTTCTGCGCATTCGTAATCTCCTGAAGCGGCAGGAAGCCAGCACAGGCCGCAAGACAGAATTCACTTTCGGACGCTGCCGTTTCAACCCGGAGAAAGGCGAATTGCGCCGGGATGATGAAATCGTGAAGCTGACATCGGGCGAGCTTTCCCTGTTACGCGTGCTGGTACAGAAACCAGGTGCAGCCATTTCCCGGGCAGCCCTCGCCGAGAAAACCTCTGCCGCCCTCGATCGATCGATCGATGTGCAGGTGACGCGCCTGCGCAAGAAGATCGAGCAGGACCCGCGCACGCCATTACTGCTGCAAACCGTGCGTGGTGTCGGCTACGCCCTGATGGTGGACTAACCGATGCTGCGTCAGATCATGCCCAAGGGCTTGTTCGCCCGGACATTCCTGATCGTCGTTTTCCCGATCTTCCTGACTCAGGTCATCATTACAGTGATCTTTTTCAATCGGCACTGGGAAGAAGTGAGCGGCAACCTGTCAGCTAACTCTGCGGGCAACATTGCCCTCATCACCCAATTATGGCGGCAAGCTGGTAATGACGCTGCCAGAGACCAGATCGGCTCGCTGGCCCGCGAGGAACTGGACATGGCAATCCGGTTTGAGCCGGGGGCCACAATCCCCCCCAATGACAAGCGCGGGTTCTTTGCCGTGAACAGCTCGACACTGGACGCACGCCTCTCCGAAGCGCTGGACAGGCCCTACTGGTACAATGTGGCCGGCTTCCGTCATTATGTGGAAGTGCGCGTGCAGCTGGATGACGGCTATCTGGTTTTCCTCGTCTTGCGCGAAAGAATGTACACAGATAATGCCTGGGTGTTCATCCTGTGGCTATTCGTCACTACTTTGCTGCTCGGCTACATATCGATAGTGTTCATGCGCAATCAGGTGCGTTCTATCACCCGGCTGGCTGAGGCTGCAGAGGCATTTGGCCGAGGTCGCGATATGCCTGAATACAAGCCATCCGGCGCGAGAGAAGTGCGCGCGGCAGGCGCGGCTTTCCTTGCCATGCGGCAGCGCATCAAACGCTATATCAATCAGCGCACCAGTATGCTTGCAGGGGTCAGTCATGATTTGCGCACCCCCCTCACCCGCATGAAGCTGGCACTCGCCATGATGCCGGAAAGCGAAGACACCACTGAGCTGAAAGCGGATGTGACCGAGATGGAGCAGATGCTTGAGGAATATCTCGCTTTCTCACGGGACCAGAGCCGGGAAGACCCGGTCATGTTCGACCTGCGCGCGCTCGCCGAGGAAATCGTCAGCGATACAGCCCGGACCGGGCACGAGCTGGATCTTGAGATGCCGCAGATACTGGAGATTGATGCACGTCGTCAGGCCGTGAAGCGGGCGATTTCCAATCTGGTCTCAAATGGCTTCAAACACGCTGGCAAAGTGACACTATCCTCCGTCCGGAAAGAAAGTGTGGTGGAAATAACAGTTGATGATGACGGCCCCGGCATAGAACCAGAAAAATATGATGAGGCATTCAAGCCATTTTCACGGCTCGATGAAGCACGTAGTCAGAATATCGCCGGTGTGGGACTGGGGCTAACGGTCGTGCGGGATGTTGTACGGGCGCATGGTGGTGAGGTCATTCTGGATCGTTCACCATTAGGTGGCCTGCGTGCCACGATGCGATTACCCATTTAGATCATAAGAACTTCCGGAGGGAACGGATGAAACTCAAATTCTATTTCTCGATTGCCAGTTTCATAGCGGTGGCCGCTTGCGGAAGTAGCGAAACCCCACAAGCTCCTGTAGCTGAAGCATTCGACGAACCACCTGTCGGCGTTGCGACAGCCGCAACCACTGCTGCGAATACATCCGTTGCGACAAGACTGCCACTCGACAATGAGACAGACTTTGAAAATGCCAGCCGTGGCTTTCTGGCAAAAATTGAAGATGATGCTATCCGCTCTGCCTCGGGAGATATTGTCTGGGATATTGGCCAGTTCGATTTCCTGACTGGCGATGCCCCGGCCACTGTCAATCCATCCCTGTGGCGACAGGCCAAGCTGGCTGCGCAGCATGGGCTGTTTGAAGTGACAGATGGCATATGGCAGGTGCGCGGCTACGACCTTGCGGTCATGACCATCATTGAGGGCGAAACTGGCTGGATTATTATTGATCCACTGACCACCGTGGAAACAGCTGCAGCCTCCTTGCAATTGGTCAATGATACGCTGGGCGCGCGCCCTGTCAGCGGTGTGATTTACACGCATTCCCATGTGGACCATTTCGGCGGTGCGCGCGGTGTTATTAATGAAGAAGAGATCGCTGCCCGCGACGTTCCGGTAATTGCCCCTACCGGCTTTGCCGATCATGCCATTGCTGAGAATGTGCTCGCTGGCAATCACATGTCACGCCGAGCCATTCTTATGTTTGGCTCCAGTATTCCACGCAATGAAACAGCGCATGTGAGTTCAGGTCTGGGACCAGGTGTTCCACGCGGTAGCATCAGTCTCGTTCTGCCGACGGAGGAAGTCCAAGAAGGCACACGCATCATTGACGGGGTCACTTTTGAGTTCATCGACGCCGCCGGCACCGAGGCGCCCTCCGAGTTCATGTTCTATCTGCCTGAGAAACGGGCCCTTTGCACGGCAGAAGTCGCCAGTGGCACTTTTCACAATGTGCTGACACCGCGCGGGGCGAAAGTACGCGATGCTCTCTCCTGGTCTCAAGTAATAGACAGCGTGCTGGCTGAGTATGGCGACATATCTGATGTTGTATTTGCTTCTCATCACTGGCCGACTTGGGGGCAGGAAAATGTGAAAGCATACCTGACTGGCCAGCGCGATGTTTACCGCTATGTTCACGATCAGACCCTACGGCAGGCCAATGCTGGCGCGACCATGATCGAGGCGGCGGAGATGTTGCCAGAGCCTCAGTTTTCAACAGACATGTTCAGCACACGTGGATATTACGGTACGCTCAACCATAATACCAAGGCTGTATACCAATTCTACTTTGGCTGGTGGAGCGGTAACCCGGCCGAGTATTATGCCCTGCCATCAGAAATCACAGCTGCCCGCTACGTAGATGCGATGGGCGGCGCTGAAAGTGTTCTCGCGCTCGGGATTGAGGCGTTCGAGAAAGGTGACTACCGCTGGGCAGCGGAACTGCTCAACCATCTGGT
>JALEGM010000118.1 GCA_022763145.1 Aquisalinus sp.
ATTGAGCGGAACATCGCACGAAAGGTCGCACTGGTGGGTGAGAGTTTTGAAAATATCCGTGAGGTGATGGTCGAAGGCCTGTCCGGCCTGCTGGCGATTGCCTCACCCGGCCACGAGCCGCGCTGGCTGCCATCCCGGCACAAGCTGGTCTGGCCGAACGGCGCCGAGGCGCACTGCTTCTCGGCGGCAGACCCGGATGGCTTGCGCGGCTATCAGTTTGATACCGCGTGGTCAGATGAACTGGCAAGCTGGCGCAAGCTGGAAGAAACCTGGTCAAACCTGCAACTCACCCTGCGCTTGAGGGCACGCGATGACAGCGCACCGCAACAGGTCATCACCACGACACCCCGCCCGCTCCCTGCCTTGCGCCAGATTCGTGACAGCGAGATCACCGCCATGACGCATATGAAAACCAGAGACAATGCGGACAACCTCGCCCCCGCCTTCCTCTCGCAGATTGCCGCGCAGTATGAAGGTACCAGCCTCGGCGCGCAGGAACTGGATGGCGAATTGCTGGAAGATATGCGCGGCGCTTTCTGGCAGCGCGAGTGGCTGGACGAAGCGCAGTCCCGCATCACACCACCGCTTGAGCAGCTGAACGAAGTCGTTATCGCCATCGACCCGCCTGCAACAGCCGGTGACAATGCAGACGAATGCGGCATCATCGTTGCCGGGCGCCTTGGCAGCAAACGCAACGGCTCTGCCGTGGTGCTGGCGGATTTGTCCGCAGGCGGCCTGACGCCGCTTGGCTGGGCCGGGCGTGCGGCTTCTGCCTGTCATCAGTACAAGGCAGACAGGATTATCGTTGAGGGCAATCAGGGCGGCGACATGGCGGTCAATGTCTTGCGTGCCGCCGCGCCCGGCATGAACATCGCCCGCGTTCACGCGACCAGAGGCAAGCATGTGCGCGCCGAGCCTGTTTCCCTGCTTTATGAGCAGCACCGCGTCATCCATGCGCAGCGCTTTGACAAGCTGGAAGAGCAGCTTCTGACCTTTACCGCCGAAAGCACGAAAAGCCCGGACCGGCTGGACGCTCTCGTCTGGGCCCTGACGGAACTGATGGTCGGCCCGGAAGCAGCAACCCCGCGCGTCCATAGTTTTGACACCCCCGATTCAAGGAACAAAAGATGAACAATATCTGGACACAGATCACATCCGCTTTTGCCAGAGCCGATGCGCCCCAGGCGGGCAACACAAAAGCCAGCCAGACCGGCCCTCTCATCGCCCTGCAATCCGCCGGGCAGCCCGTCTGGACCCCGCGCGATTATCAGGCGCTCGCCCGCACCGGCTATATGAACAACGTCATCGCCTATCGCTGTACAAGGATGATCTCAGAAGCCGTTGCCGCCGTCCCCCTTCAGGTCGCGGACACACAAGGCCCCTTATGCGACCATGCATTGCATACTGTCCTGGCCACCCCTAACCCGGCCCAGTCCGGCGCTGAACTGATCGAGGAGCTCACCGGCTACCTTCAGGTCAGCGGCAATGCCTATCTCGAAGCAGTGCGGATCGACGGCACCTTGCGCGAATTATACGCGCTGCGCCCGGATCGCGTGAAAGTCCGTGCCGGTCGAGATGGCTGGCCGGCTGCGTATGAGTATGATGTGGCGGGCCGCAAAACCGTCTTCACGCCGCAGTCAGATGGCTTCATGCCCATCCTGCATCTGCGGCTTTTTCATCCGTTACATGACCATTACGGTTTTGCACCTTTAGAGGCCGCTGCCAGCGCCGTGGACATTCACAACGCCGCCAGCAACTGGAACAAGGCGCTGCTCGACAATGCCGCACGCCCCTCCGGCGCCCTTGTCTATAAAGGCCCGGAGGGTGCAGGCAATCTCACCCCGGAGCAGTTTGCGCAAGTAAAAGCTGAACTCGAATCGGGCTGGCAGGGCCGGGGGAATGCCGGTCGCCCGCTGGTTTTGGATGGCGGCCTCGACTGGAAGCAGATGTCGCTCAGCCCGGCGGATATGGACTTCATGAACTTGCGCCACGGCGCAGCCCGCGACATCGCACTTGCCTTTGGCGTGCCGCCACAATTGCTCGGCATACCCGGTGATAATACCTATGCCAATTATCGCGAAGCTAACATCGCCTTCTGGCGTCAGACCGTGCTGCCGCTAACGGCCAAACTCACTGCCGCACTCACCGGCTGGCTCTGCGCAGGGCAGCGCGATCTTGCCATCACCCATGACGCAAGCCGCGTTGATGCGCTGTCGCCTGCCAGGGATCAACGCCTTGCGCACATTCTGCAGGCAGATTTTCTGACCGACGCCGAAAAACGCATCGCTCTCGGCTTCCCAGCATCACCAGACACTAGCGAACAAGGAGACCTCTCATGACAGAACAGCACAGCACCCCCATGCTGCATCCCAAGCTGGCGCTCGCGTTGGTCGCAACCCTCATGGTGCAAACGATCACGGCCCTGCTCTGGGCCGGAGCGGCCAGTGAACGGCTCGGCCAGCTGGAGCGCCGCGCGGACACCACCGGCGAGTTGATTGAGCGCACGGCACGCCTGGAGGCGCAGACCATCTACATGCGCGAAACGCTGGAGCGGATCGAACGCAAACTCGACGAGAGCGCCCCATGAGCGTCACCGCTTCCATCGAAGGCTACGCGGCGCTTTTCAACAGGCCGGACCTGGGCGGCGACATTCTCCGCCCCGGCGCCTTCGCCGCAGCCCGCCCCGCCAACACGCGCCTGCTCTGGCAGCACAGGGCGGAAGCCCCCATTGGCCGCTGGCTGCGCCTCACAGAAGACTCAGACGGCCTGTTCGTACACGGCGAGCTTTTGCTCGATAGCCTGCAGGCCAGAGAAGTACATGCGCTCCTGAAAGGCGGTGCCCTGAACGGTCTCTCCATCGGTTTCAACACCAAAGCTGCCCGTCGCTGCAAGGGCGGGCGCGACATTCTCAAACTGGATCTCTGGGAAATTTCCATTGTGACATTCCCGATGATGCCGGGTGCACGGATCACCCGTATCGGCCCACCACAAGGGCCGGTTGAAAAAATCCGCCATGCAACCAGGCAGCTTGCCGCCTGAAACCCTTCGTCTAAAGAACAAAAGGAATACAAACATGACCCACGAAACAAAAACCCTCACCCCCGGCGGTTCAGACCCTGCGCTGGCTGATGCCATGCATGAGTTTCTCACCACCTTTGAGGACTTCAAGCACACAAATGACAGCCGCCTTGCCGAACTTGAATCCCGCAAATCCGTAGACGCGCTGACAGAAGAAAAACTGACCCGCATCAACAACGCTCTCGACGAACAGAAATCCCGCCTCGACCGTCTGGCCCTCGCTGGCCAGCGCCCGGCGCGTGGCAGCGCGCACTTGCCGGAGGCGGATGATCGCAAGGCCGCTTTCAATCGCTATGTGCGTAATGGTGACGCGCGCGGCCTGTTGCCGGATGATACCAAGGCGCTCTCTGCCGGCTCGGACCCTGATGGCGGCTATCTTGCACCGGAGGAGACAGAACGTCTCATCATAACCGCCGTGCGTGACATCTCACCCATCCGTCAGATTGCCAGTGTACGGCAGATCGGCGCGAACTCCTACCGCAAGCCGGTCTCCATCAGCGGGGCCGCTGCGGGCTGGGTTGGCGAAACGGAAGCACGCCCCGAAACCACGTCCCCCACGCTCGCCGCAGTCGATTTCCCAGCCATGGAACTCTACGCCATGCCCGCCGCCACGCAGGTCCTGCTCGATGATGCCATCGTCAATCTGGAGCGCTGGATTGCCGATGAGGTGCAGGCGGAGTTTGCCGCGCAGGAAAGCGCCGCCTTCGTCAATGGTGATGGCAATAACACGCCGCGCGGGTTCCGCAATTATCCGCAAGTGCCGGAGGGAACGGAAAGCTGGGGTCAGCTTGGCTATGTCGCCACGGGCGTAGATGGGGATTTCGGCGCGAGCCCATTCGATCAACTGGTTGATCTGATCTACACCCCGAAGCGCAGTTATCGCCCTGGCGCACGCTTCGTCATGAACCGCTCTGTCCTCGGACGCTTGCGCAAGATCAAGGACAACGAAGGTAACTATCTCTGGCAACCGTCCTTACAAGCCGGGGCCGCCTCCACCCTGCTCGGCTATCCGGTCACGGAGGTTGAGGAAATGCCAGGCATCTCTTCAGGCAGTGACTCAATTGCCTTTGGCGACTTTGCCAGAGGCTACCTGATCGTCGACCGGGTTGGCGTGCGCGTGTTGCGGGATCCGTTCTCAGCCAAGCCTTACGTCCTGTTCTACACGACCAAACGTGTGGGTGGCGGCGTGCAGGATTTCGCCGCGATCAAGTTCCTCAAATTCTCTGCAAGCTGAGGAGGCACACCTATGTCGCTTGAGCTCATCACCCCGGCAACCGCCGAACCTGTCACGCTCGAACAGATCAAGGCGCATTTTCGTCTTGATCCGGCAGAAACCGACACGGACGCAGAATTGTTGCAGTTCGGAGAAGCCGCGCGCACGCAGCTTGAGCAACTGTCGGGCATTTCTTTCCTGACACAAACCTTTCGCTGGACGACAAGATCACCCCGAGCAGCCACGCGCCCGGCACAAGCGTCTCTCATCCTGCCGCGCGCGCCTGTCAGCTCCGTCACAGAGTTGCTCCTCTTCCCTTCTGCTGACGGCGGCGGTGAATGGCAGATTCTCCCGGCAGCAGATTATACACTGCTGTCGGGATTACCCGGTGAGGTCCTCTTCCACACCGCGTCACCACAGACGGATCGCCTTCGGATCACTTTCACCGCTGGCTGGACCAGCACAGAAGATATTCCGGCACCACTCATTCAGGCACTGCTCCTCCTGACCGCGCATTACCATGAGCGGCGCGAGCCTTACGAGAATGACCGCATCAATGCCGTACCTGCCAGCGTGCAGGCGCTCATCGCCCCCTGGCGGAGGGTGTTGTTATGATTGGCAGGCTGAACACCAAGATCACGAAACTCGAAGCTGTCCGCATAGCTGATGGCTTGGGAGGTCACGCCATCACCTGGCAACCCGCCGGCGAGATCTGGGCCGAGATCATCTGGCGCCGCTCGCGCGCTGACACAACGGGGCTTCGTAACAGCCATCGTCGCCGCAACCGACTTCGCATCCGCGCTGACGACACCATCACCTTTGACACAAGGCTCGACATCAAAGGCACAGATTTCACCATCCGCTCGATCGTTCCAGCCGCAGACCGACAACCTTTTCTTGTTCTTGAAACGGAGGAAATTTCCTGATGCTTACGCAACCCGCCTATCCCTTGCAGGAGGCTTTGTGGCTGGCCCTGACCAGCGACACCGCCCTGCAACTTCTTCTTGGCAATCCGCCCCGTGTGCATGACCAGCCGCCACCGGGGGCGTTTTTCCCTTTTCTCACAATCGGCGAAACCCGCTTGCGCGCGCTGGAAGGCGTAGAGGGGGCTGTTGAACATGATTTACGCTTCCACGCCTGGTCACAGTATGAAGGCCGGGCAGAGCTGAAAGAAATTATCTCTGCCGTCTACGACGTATTACATAATGCCACGCTCACCGTCACTGGTCACCGACTGGTCTCATTGCGTTTCGTCTTCAGCGATATTTTCCGCAAAATCGACAGCGAAACCTTTCATGCCGTCATGCGCTATCGCGCGGTTACTGAACCTGTGGTGACATCATGACCTTGCGCCCCGGGAAAGACCTTCTCCTGAAGATCAGTAATGGTGCTGTGCCAGCCACGTTTCTTCCCCTGACAGGCTTCCAGTCCACCAGCATATCCCTCCGGGCAGAGACGGTTGATGGCACACATCTGTACTCACCCGGCTGGCGCGAGCAGGTGCAAGGCGCGGGCCTGAGCGCCGCCCGTGTCTCTGCACGAGGGCTCTTTACGGGTGATACAGGCATCCTCACAGCTCGCAATGCTTTCTTCGCGCGAACCAGCCCCAGCTGGCAGATCACCGTGCCGGGCCTCGGCACGCTTCAGGGTCCGTTCCGCCTCACCCGGTTTGACCTCACCGGCCCTTATACGGGCGAGATCAACCTCTCTCTTACCCTCCAGTCCGCTGGGGAAATCACTCTTGACCAAGGAGAAACACCATGAGTGAAACAAATCGCACACAAACAGGCGGGAACAACACAACGGATGACCTTACCCGCACCATCCGCGAGGAAATGCTGCCCCTGGCAGACCTGTTGGAGGAGACGTTTGCCCGCACCGCCCGCACCATCGAGGAAGAACTGGCAACAGCGGCGCGCAATGGCAGTATTTCTTTCCGTACCATGACGGAAGAAATTCTCAATGATCTTGCCCGCCTTGCCGCCGAGGAACTGGTCCGTGAGCCCATCGAAAACGCCATCCTGCGTGTGCTGGGTCAAGGCGCCGGCAGCACCAGCCCGTTCCCGCAAAGCGGCCAGCGCTCCGGCGCCCAAAGCGCAGAAGTCCTCGCCAAGGCCCTGTCGAAGGGCACAAGAAACGGCTGAAGGCGCAGAGCCTATCCGCAGCCAAAGGCAGGCAGCAGACCAATATCTAAGCCTCGCTTTCAGCGGCGCCCTTGCGGTTATCGTTCCAGTAGGAAACGCACGGGATACGCGTCTTGTCGCAGCGCTCTGCATACTTGTTAGCGATGTCGGTCACCTCTTCCATCAGGCCGGCATCCAGCGTAATCGGATCAAGCCCGAGGCCGAGCAGGCGACGATTTTCCACCACCAGCTCGTTCTCGTCAGCTTCATTGCGCGGGTTGGCCACATTCTCAATCGTGGCGCCTGTTTTGTCGGCAATCATCTGCGCCAGGTCACGCACACGATGAGTTTCAGTCATCTGGTTAAGAATATGTACCCGCTCGCCTTTCTGGGGTGGGTTTTCCAGTGCCAGCTCAATACATTTCACCGTATCCTGAATATGAATAAATGCGCGCGTCTGCCCGCCACTGCCATGCACCGTCAATGGATAACCGACAGCTGCCTGCATCAGAAAGCGGTTGAGAACCGTGCCATAATCACCGTCATAATCAAAGCGATTGATGAGGCGCTCATCCTTTCGGGTCTCATCCGTCTGCGTGCCCCAGACAATACCTTGATGCAGGTCCGTAATGCGCAGGTCATCATTTTTGTTATAGAAAGCGAACAGCAACTGGTCCTGCGTCTTGGTCATGTGATAGACCGAGCCGGGGTTCGCCGGATACAGAATTTCCTCTGTAATCAGCGTGCCGTCCTCTTTCTCGATTTTCACCGGCAGATAGCCTTCAGGAATTTTGATCCCGGCCGTGCCATAGCCATACACGCCCATCGTGCCGAGATGCACAAGATGTGGATCTCCCTCATATTCCACAATCGCCGCCAGTACATTACTGGTCGCGTTGATATTGTTATCCACCGTGTATCGTTTGTGCCAGGAAGATTTCATGGAATACGGCGCTGCCCGCTGTTCGGCAAAATGCACGATGGCATCAGGCTCGAACTTCTCCATAAGGTAGAGCAAGCGCATGTAATTATGCGCGATATCGCAATTCTCGAACTTGATGTCCTTGCCGGTGAGTTCTTTCCAGGCTTCCAGACGGGTCGAAATGGGCTGGATTGGCGTAAGGGAGTCGACCTCCAGTTCCACATCAATTTTACGCCGGGACAGATTATCAATGATCAGTACATCATGCCCGCGCGCCGAAAGATGCAACGCTGTCGGCCACCCGCAGAAGCCGTCACCACCAAGAACAATAACCTTCATAAATCACCTTTTCGTAGAACGCCGACACGACCACACAACCAGAAGTGGAAGCTGATCACTATTTCGGACAGGAATGGGCTGGAAAATGGCTTAAAACCTGTTGACGCTGTTTTCAATGCCACAGCTTTGGTGTAATCGAGCAATGTTTGAGTGCCCTTTAATTGATACTGCTCTGCGATACCCTGCTGGCAGCAGCGCCATCGCAGGCATATGGCTGCCCGCCCGGCTGTTAAATGAAGCACAACATATTTGCGTCATAAACTGTAGGGCAATGGTGAGCCGAGGGAGAAGATGACGGAATGGAAATGACGTTCCTCATAGCCGTGATATGTCTGCTGGCTGGTCTGGCCGCTGGCATTTTCGCCCTGCGCCCACGCGCTATGAAGTCTCTCGATGTCGCCGTCGATGTGAACGACAATTCCGACCGACCTGAGTTCACCCTCTCCCGCTCTTTGCTATTGATCGGCCCTGATATGGATGACCCGACCTGCCGCGAACAACGCCGGGAGTTGCGCCGAATCCTCAATCCGCTGCTGGAAGCCGAATTCAAGATCATCGAAATTTATGGCGACCTCGCGCCGGCCGAAAACGGCGAACCCTATGACTGGCTCGACAATCAGCTTCTGCGCAAGACATTGAATGCTGAAGAAGACTTCCACCTGATCCACGTCAACCGCGAAGGCAAAACCAGCTTCCACTCTGGCCGCCCAATCAGCGCAGAAGCGCTCCTGCATATTTTCGATCTTTGGGATTACATCACAGAAGATGCTGGCGAAGATTTGACGAACATCATCGACGAAGAGCCATCAAAAGTGGCAGAACCTGCACAGCTGACAGCGACACCCGCTTTGCAACTTCCGGCAGCATCAACCACGCACCCAACGGGCACAGTTCCCGTTTTAAATGGAGCCTTAAAAACACCGCCACTGACGGCAAAGTCCGAGCCTCCAGCGCCCGTTCCTGCGAAGCCTGAGACCACTCAGACTGAAGATGATTGGGAAGGTTGGACAATTCATGTCAATGGCATAGAAAATGAGACCGAAGCCACAGCAGAAGACGAGCCAGCGGATCCTGAGGAAGCGCTCGTAGCCTCTCTAAAAATACCAAAGGCACCGAGCCAACCGGAAGTAAGCATTACCCACAGCGTTGAGGAATTCGAGAATTCTTATCCCTACACAAATGGCTTCAATAAATCGGCAACAGACGTAACTTTCAACACCGCGCAGGCAACCGAAGAAAGCTCCCATACCAATGGCCTCAATGGTCACGTCAATAGCGATTACAATGGCAATGGTACCGGCAGGCTATCCCTTCACCTTGAGGACGCGCCAGGTCTTGACGCATCAGACGATGAAGAAGGCATCTTAACCGACATTGACCCGGAACCGGCAGAGCCCTTGAGACGCGCACCCCGCTCCGTCAGCAACGCCATCCGCAGACGGTTGGATGGGTGACATCACTAACTTTTACAGTATCCTATCCATCAGTAGAGAAATGAACATTAAATCGGAACTTTACGAAGCAGCCACCTCACTTCTTGCCAAGAGGTATCCTTCTGGATGGGGCGGTGCCGCTGCAGTTAGGATTGTGTCCGGTGAAATATTAACCAGTGTCGCACCAGATACAAAAAATAATGCATTATCATTATGCATCGAAGTCGGTGCTTACCTAGAGGCGCACAAACTCAACAAAGGCGTCACTCATTCACTATGCGTGGTAAGAAATACTAACAATAGTCCGTATACTATTCTCACTCCATGTGGTATATGCCTGGAGCGCTTAGCGCATTGGGGTGGTGATGTAAATGTCGCGATTACAAATGACCTCAATGAGGTGGCTTTCAGAAAACTTCGAGACATGCTGCCAAATCACTGGTCTAAAGCATATGGAGAAACGTTATAGTTTCAGTTTCTGTAGAAACTTAGTAAGCATTCTTCGGAAACAGCACAGCCCATACCGTCATCAAAATGATCCGCAGATCAAGAAACAACGACCAGTTTTCGATATAATAAAGGTCGTGCCGCACACGCTCTTCCATCATCTCGTTTTCAGATGTTTCCCCCCGGCAGCCATTTACCTGAGCCCAGCCACTGATGCCCGGCTTCACTTTATGGCGCCCCGCATAATCTGCAATAACTTGCGCATACTGCTCATTATGCGCCACAGCATGCGGCCTCGGCCCCACCAGTGACATATCCCCTTTGAGGACATTCCAGAGTTGTGGCAGTTCATCCAGAGAATAGCGCCGCAGAAAAGCTCCAAGCCGTGTGACACGCGCATCATCTTTCGTCGCCTGCCGCACATCATCACCATTCTCCATGACGGTCATAGTGCGGAATTTATGAATCTTGAAAACGTCATGCTGAAACCCGTGCCGATTCTGACTGAACAGAACGGGACCGCGACTGTCCAGCTTTACAATTAAGGCAATCAGCAACATGACTGGTGCCAGGAACGCCAGCAAAATGGCAGAGATCACGCGATCCTCAACAGACTTCAAGACACCGCCCCACCCCTCGAGCGGACGTGAATGTATATTGAGCAACGGTACGCCGCCAAGGCTTGAAATATCACCATGTCTGTTTTCCAGCCACAACATATCCGGGCACACGACAGTATTTGCTGGCAATACAGACAGTTGACGAAATATCGCATCAATACGATCTGTCGCAGACCAGGGCAGGCAGATCACAATATCATCAATACTGCCATGCAAAGCTGACTTTACAAGATCATTTACCGTTCCACTAATCATCATGTTACTCGCGCGTTGTGGATCACCATGACGATCATCAAAGACACCAATGATCTGTACAGACCTGTCTTCGCTTGTTGTGAGATCAATGAACTTCTCAGCCAAGGGACTGGCCCCAACAACAGCCACCCGACGACTTAGCGGCCCGCCAACCCGGCACATACCCTGAAAATGAAATGCCGTGACAAAGCGACTAATCGCAACGCCGGCACCGCCAATCATGAACCAGTAAACCAGCCAGCGCCGTGAGAAGTCCTGAGAAATATCAGTCAAAAACGCAAAGCAGGTCAGGATAAGAAGCGCAAGCGCCCACAGGGATAATATACCTGGCAGCACAGCCCATGGCCGTAACAGCCTGTCAAAGTTGTAATACCCCTTATGGCTGTAAAGCTCTGCAATCAGCACGCCCCCAAGAATGCCAACACTCAGATATTTCGATGGCTCACTATACACCCCCAGTAGCATTGATGCCAAAAGGGACGATATTGCAACAACAATCACCGTACTGATTGCGGCAATATCACTACACATTTTTCGGGATAAACCGGCCCGACGGCGCGTAAACGCCTTGAGGCCTGCGCCATCAAGCGCCTGCTGATACTCTACCATACTGCGTCCAAACACTACTCTTGCAGAACGTGATACCAGACCATGCATAATAAACGGTAAAGTGTGCACGGCTTTTTAACCCGTATCCAGTAACTAGCTGTTATCCATGTTTGGGTGGCCACTTGATATATATCATCTGTTAACTGATCTGTATCACGGCGGCACACAGTTAGGGTTTGAGGCGTGTTATTCAATTCAGGTATATTCTTCCTGTTTTTTGGCATATTCTTTTGCCTGTACTGGATGCTGCGTCAGCGACTGCACTGGCAGAACTCCCTCATCCTCGCAGGCTCATATCTTTTCTATGGCTGGTGGGATGAGCGCTTTCTGATCCTGATCGCTTTGTCCACTGCCTGTGATTTCATCTGCGGTCTTGGTGCAGCAGGCCCACGCTACAAATTAAAACATATTCAAAAAGCTGCCGGTTTGCTCTTGGGCATCACACTGATTGCAACAGTGCCCACATTTTCGGCAAGCTGGATTTATCTGACTGGCATTCTATTACTGTTGCCCGCAGCCTATCTCTTATTCAAAACATTGGACAAACTATCAGGGCCCAAGCGGCGCAAGGCCTATCTTGTCACATCTATCATCCTGAATCTTGGCTTACTGGGCATATTCAAGTATTTCGGTTTCTTTACAGAGAGTTTTATAGATGCGTTCGCGACGCTCGGCCTCGCCGTCAACGAACCCCTGATCCAGATTATCCTTCCGGTCGGCATTTCATTCTATACCTTTCAGACGCTGTCTTATACCATAGACATTTATCGAAAGGATATGCCGCCTACAGAGCGGCTTATTGACTTTGCCGCTTATGTTGCATTCTTTCCGCAGCTTGTCGCTGGCCCTATTGAACGTGCACGCAACCTGCTGCCACAATTTGAAAGACAGCGCGAATGGGATGCTGACAAAACAACCAGCGGTGCCCTGTTGTTCACATGGGGCCTGTTCAAGAAGATCGTCATCGCCGACAATATCGCGCCGATTGCCAATGCCGCCTTTGCCAGCCCGGCAGAAACAGAGCCAGTGCTGATGTTCATCGGGATCATTGCATTTGCATTTCAGATTTACTGTGACTTCTCAGGCTATTCCGATATGGCGCGCGGTCTTGCGCGCATGATTGGTTTTGACCTGATGCTGAATTTCAATCTGCCTTATCTGTCACGCACGCCATCAGAATTCTGGCGCCGCTGGCATATTTCCCTTTCCACCTGGCTACGTGATTATCTTTATGTGCCGCTGGGCGGCAACCGCAAAAGCAAACTGCTGACCTATCGTAATCTGTGCCTGACTATGCTGCTTGGCGGGTTATGGCATGGTGCGGCATGGACCTTCATCGCATGGGGGGCATTCCATGGCTTCATTCTTGCCGTATACCGCTTTTTCTCAATAGATAGCTGGATTAGCAGATGTCAGGGCCTATCAGTCAAAACCGTAAGTATCAATCTCAGCGCATGGCTGGTGATGACTATTCTCACATTGATTGGCTGGACCTTCTTCAGAGCCGCAACAATAGGCGATGCTTTCGATGCCATCACAGTTGCAGGTATCGCGTTTGCAAGCGGGGCCGTTTTTACCGAGCTTGGTAAGCTGCCAGAGGTCGGAGAGTTATTGTTCTATATCTGGCCGTTGCTACTGGTACAAACCATCCAGGCGATGACCGGCAGACTCGAGTTTCTACCGGCCCTGATAAAGCCTGTGCCACAAGGAAGTATATCTTTCCGCCAATTCGCCGGACTTAACGCTTTGCTATTCCTGGTTTGCAGTATCTTCTTCCTTTCCGCAGATGGCGGTCAACAATTCATCTATTTTGATTTCTGAGGTTATGGCGAAAATTTCACGCATAAGTATCTTCGGTGTCCTGGGCCTGACCTATGCTATGCTCTTCGCAGAAATATTCCTGCGATTGCTGGCACCGCAAGCCATCATTCCCCGATACGTCACGGCAGCACCTTATGGCATTCGCATGAACATCCCAGGGGCTGAATACCGTCAGGTGACACCGGAAACGCGTGTCTCCATCCGCATTAATGATCAGGGCCTTCGCGCTGATCAAAGTTATTCGGTCGAAAAACAGTCAGGCATTTCACGTGTTGCTTTGTTCGGTGACAGTTACTTCATGGGATATGAGGCAGAATTGACAGATAGCTTCGCCTGGCAATTGGAGCAGGCTTTGCGCGCAAAACGCTGCCCGGTTGAGGTTCTGAATTTTGCCGTTTCAGGTTTCGGTACAGCCGAGATGCTGAAGACGCTGGAAGAAAAGGGAGTTACTTATTCCCCTGACATCGTCATCTTCCAATGGCACCACACAGACCCGGCGGATAATATGCGCGCCAACCTCTATAACCTCAAAGAAGGCAGACTGCTGGCCAATAGTAACACGTATGTACCGGCCATCCGCACACGCCAGATACTGAATGCCATACCGCTTTACACGACAGTTAGTGAAAACAGTCACCTTTATGCTGCCGCTCGCGAGCGCGCATCAACCTTTATCAAGAATGCCCTTACAGACGGTGCTCTGGTCAGAACCCCTGTGACATCACCACAAAGCAAGACGACGATACTCGATCAACCGGACAGACCGGATGCGAGCCCTCTGGATGTCGCGTTGCTTGAATACGCCGAGGATGTATCCAACGATAACGACGCCTCATTTTTCGTCGTAGACATTCCGTCCTTTCACGACCGCACCTCTTTCAGTTCTGCCTTCCGCCTGCTGCCGGATGATCTCCTGGAGAGCAACAACTATATCTCTCCAATTTCCATATTCCGGGAAGCTGCCTCACCTGATCGCAAACTCTACTGGGAAGAAGGTCATTACCACCTTACGCCAGATGGAAACCGATTGCTGGCCGATACAGTGGCAACCAAGCTAGTGGAACAAGCTGCCATTCAACTGAACTGCAACCCCCTTCAATAAACCCTTGCTATCTGCCGCCCTCCCCCTTAGCCCTGCCTTGGACTAAAAGCTATAATCAGGATTGGGCATGACAGACTCAGCACTGCTGGATGGCATCACGCGCATTGCACATGAAGCCGGCAAGATCATCCACGACATCTATCAGACAGACTTTGACGTCGATACCAAGTCAGACGGCTCTGCCGTGACGCAAGCCGATAAGCTTGCCGAAGCCCTTATCCTGAAAGAGTTGGCAACACTGGCTCCGCAAATCCCGGTTCTGGCAGAAGAAGCTGCCTCTGAGGGCAACATCCCTGAGTTGGGGCAGGAGTTCTTTCTGGTCGATCCGCTGGACGGCACCCGCGAGTTCGTCAACCGGACTGGCGAGTTTACAGTCAATATCGCGCTGATCCGGGATGGCAGACCCGTTATGGGCGTCGTCTATGCACCAGGTTGCGACAAGCTCTTTTCCGGCTTGCTGGGAGCAGGCGCGTATTTGCGCATTATCGCTCCTGACGCGAAACTATCGAACGACACGCCAGCACAATCAATCAATGCGAAACAAGTTGATACGGATAATCTCATCGCCGTTGCCAGCCGCAGTCATCGCTCACCCGAAACAGAAGAATTGTTGGCAGAACTGGGCGTCAAAGATTTTACGCCTGCCGGATCATCCCTTAAGTTCTGTCTGATGGCTGAAGGCAAGGCTGACGTTTACCCTCGTCTTGGGCGCACGATGGAGTGGGACACAGGCGCTGGTCAGGCCGTACTTGAAGCAGCTGGTGGCGTTGTCAACGCACTCGAGGGCAAAAAAGAAACTGGCCCCTTAACGTACAACAAATCAGCACGCGGCTTTGACAATCCGCATTTCATTGCCTGGGGAAAGCATGAGTAGCGCAACGAAGAGCAACTTCGGTCCTACTACCTTATTGACGTACCCATAACTCGTACACTGGTGAAAGCTGTTCTGATTTAGGCGCTTTCCGGTACTGCGTATACAGAACTGGTTGCGCAGATATACGTGCTTCATCTGTTTTTGTGTCGATGGCTATGCGTGGTGCCAACACAAATTGCGCTGCTTCCTTCGCCGTCAAGTAAGGCGCTGCGAGAAGAGATAAGTCACCACCACTGACAAGCGCCACAGCCCGTTGCTGTTGATGCATCTCGGCAGCCAAAGAAAGGCCCTCTCCCATTAACAGCGCCTGATCGGCCGCGGAAAGCTGAACTCCTTTTGTCAGCACAATCGGATCAAGTTGCCGCTCAATGATAAGTCTCGCGTAATGTGGCTCACTCGCAAAAGAAAACCCGAGCATTTCTGCTTGCTCTAGTGGCTGTGCTTTGTACTGATCTGTCAGTGACTTACTCCCCTCAAAGACAGCCAAACTGAGGACAGACAGCGATATTACCGACAAGCTTAAAGTCCCTGACAGGGCGGAGCGCGGCGCAAACAGCATTTCGTTTCGTTCATGGGAATTGGTGTGACCGAAAGTTGCGATCAACACGACCAGCAAGAAAGCAGGTAACGGGTTAAACCCCACAACGACCAACGCAAAACCGCCCATCACCATCAAGACTATGAGCAGAGCACCGACCATCAAGCTATTTGCAGACCGAGTGAGGATAGCAACCGTCGAAATTACCACTGCGAGCAGATGCGGCAGGCCCATATCAACCATCTCAGGCTTAACCGTCAGACCTTGTACCCGCAGCTGAAATAGACTGTTCCCCAGTAGCATCTGGCACAAGAGTTCAGAACATGCCGCAAGTATTAGAAAAACCGCAGAGGTCATCAGTATAAATACGAGACCGCGACGCTGTTGTAAAATCAGAGCTGCAACAAGGCCGATAATCGCCACAACGAAAAGCGGCAATGCAGACATGTAAAGTATCCACAAGCCAAGCCCGGCAACCAGTCCCTCTGCTTGCGCGCAACGTAACATGGCTTTGTGAGGGCGCGCCCAGGTGATCAAGCCAAGCCATAGAAAAATGGCACTAGAGAAGGCCGATGACGCCGTCAGAGCCCCTTGAGGCGGAACAAGAACCATCATGATGACAAAAAGGCTCCAGATCACAGCTGGCAGAAGAGGCAACCGCATCGTTGCGCCATAAGCCAGCGGTAAGACCATGACGATTGCCATCATTCCTTGCGCTCTCAATAATATTTCACCGGGCGTACCCTCAAACACAGCAGCCATATTCACGAACATCAGGTGAAGGAAGTTTCCATCCACCAGAGCCTGTGAGGCAACCGTCAGGGCGTCGGCCCCAACCATAATTGCACGAGCATCGAGCCAGATAGCCAGGACATCCATGGGTGAAACGATGACCAGCAGGGACAGCGCGGCAAAAACGAGAAAAAATAGCGGTAAACATAAGCCAAGCGTAATGGTGCTTCCCGCGAGAGGGCCTGTCCTGAAATAAAACAGGGCTGCCAGATTAGATATCACCTGTGATGACTGCAGCTGATCATATTGCGCGTCAATGTTGGCTTCCAGGCTATGCTGCGTTGGGTCTTGCGACATGCTCTCTATACTCCTGACACGCAATATGAAAGAAACGTGCCAGCAGAAACGGGGCATGAGAGTGACCGAAGCCAGGAAAGAAGACATCAGAAAAAAGGCACATGCCGAGGGTTTTGACGCTGTTGGCTTCGCCAGTGCCACCCTGCCATCAGAAGTCGCGCAAAGACTATCAACATGGCTTGCAGCAGGCCATCATGGCAGCATGATCTGGATGGAAGATCGTCAATCTCAGCGTATTTCACCTGACGCACTATGGCCCGGCGCGAAATCGGTCATCATGCTGGGTTTGAATTACGGTCCGGATGGTAGCCCGCTACGCAAACTGTCCTTGAAAGACCAGGCCAATATATCAGTCTACGCTCAAAACAAAGACTATCATGATATTATCAAAAAACGCCTGAAGCGCATTGGTCGCTGGCTTTGTGACACGCATGGCTGCAACGTGAAAGTATTTGTGGATACTGCCCCGGTAATGGAAAAACCGCTTGCGGCGAACGCAGGCATCGGTTGGCAAGGTAAGCACACGAATCTTGTGTCACGCGAATATGGGTCTTGGTTATTTCTTGGTGCCATATTCACAACAGCAGAGTTATTGGAGGATCTACCGGAAGAAGATCACTGCGGCAGTTGCACCAGCTGTCTCGATATCTGTCCGACTGATGCGTTTCCGGGGCCGTACCAACTGGATGCAAGACGCTGTATCTCATACCTGACTATTGAGCACAAAGGTCACATCCCGATTGAGTATCGCAAAGCTATTGGCAATCGGATTTATGGCTGTGACGATTGTCTTGCTGTATGCCCTTGGAACAAGTTTGCGCAGCAAACTGATGAGATTTCTTTCCATACGAGAGAGACGTTGAAAGCGCCATTACTCGCAGAACTGGCTGGACTGGATGATACCGCTTTCCGTGAGCTGTTTCGCGCTTCACCCATAAAACGCATCGGACGTGATCGCTTTGTTCGAAATGTGATGATCGCTATCGGTAATAGCGAAAATCCAGATCTCATGAGCTATGCGGAAGAGTTACTGGAGGATCACTCGGAATTGGTCCGCGAAGCTGCTCATTGGGCAGCCGGAGAATTGCGTGCAATATCTAAGGAGGCCTGAAATGCTGGAAATGCGCCCGTCTTGTGAATGCTGTGACAAAGACCTTCCACCGTCCACCACAGAGGCGATGATCTGTTCCTTCGAATGTACTTTCTGTCGTGAGTGTGTTGATGACAGGCTTGCCGGTATCTGCCCAAATTGCGGGGGTGGCTTCTCACAGCGACCTCCCCGCGCAGAAATCTTGCTTGAAAAATACCCTGCAGCAATAGAGAGGACACTTATGCCTGATAATTGTGGCGGACACTAAAAATCAATATATTTGAGGGGGCATAACAGGCCGACCGGGTTCCAAGGGGGAGAGAGAAGCCCAGCCGACCTGCCTTTTCATCTGACGTCAGATGAACAGTTAGGCGTTAGCGTTCTGTGAACAGTAACTGACGCCTTAGCACCTTAAACGAGGCTACCTGCACTAATCGTCGCTGTAGTTGATGTTGATACTTCTTCCTCATCGTCGGATGAGTTAACCACCCATAATGCGTGCAGAACGCCTGGTAAAAAACCACAGACCGTCAATGCGAGGTTGATCACCAGATCAAGGCCACCGCCGCGACGGAAAGCCACAATGACAGGCGGCAGAATTAGAGCGAAAATATTTTGTATAATTTTTCCCAGCATTATCAGTCTCCTTGGCCAACGATACGCATGTTGGGGGAGAGAGCCACACGCACCGGTTCAATCCCTGCTGAACGAGCGTTAAATCTCAAAACTGACACGAGGAAAGCTTATCTGCTTTGGGCTGCCCAGCCCTATCAGACAAGTGGATGATCTCTACAAGCCGCCTCTAGCCTGTGCCTTCAAACCATCCTTCAATCAGAGAGTAACCTGAGGATGACCAGACGCCTGTGATGCAAATCACACTAGTCAGCCATTCTTGCCACTAGCAACTATCTGCTAACGGAGGAGAGTAATCGTTCAACCCACAAGGGCACTTGCTCAGCCGCAGGGCCATAAAACGCAGCATCGAACAGATAAGCGTTTTCGGAGGGCTCAAGATTTATTTCCATACAGGGAATACCGAGTGACCGTGCTTCACCAACAAACCCTGCTGCCGGGTACACTGAACCCGAAGTGCCGATGGAGACGAATTGATCTGCGTTGGCTATTGCCTCCGCGATTTCATCCATCAACATTGGCATTTCGCCAAACCAGACAATATGTGGACGGAGCGTTCCCAGTGCATGGCACGCCGGACATTCCGTCTTCAACGACAAGTCCTGTTGCCAGTGCCTTATCTGCCCGCAAGCTGTACAACGCACTTTTCTCAATTCGCCATGCATGTGCCAGACAGATTTGCTGCCACCACGCTCATGCAAATCATCAACATTCTGGGTCACAAGCGTGAGGGAGCCACCAGCATCAGCCATTGCTATTTCCAGCTTCGCCAAGGCCTGATGCGCCGCATTAGGCTCAACCTCATTCAGTCCCGACCGCCGTAAATTGTAAAACTCGTGCACCAATGTGGGATTGGCAGCATAGCCTTCTGGCGTCGCCACTTCGCGATAGTCATATTTAGCCCATATCCCGCCACTATCGCGAAAAGTCGCCACGCCGGAGTCTGCGCTGATGCCGGCACCTGTAAGCACAACAATATTAGACGAAAGATCCATATGGCACCGTATCAGGATGACAGGGCGTAGCAAACCGCGCATAGTTACATTCATGAAACGCGTCCTGTTTGTTTGCCTTGGAAATATCTGCCGCTCCCCTGCTGCCGAGGGGGTCTTCCGCGCGAAAGCCATGGAAGCCGGGTTTCAGGTATATTGCGACTCCGCAGGCACAGGCGCCTGGCATGTAGGCAAAGCACCGGATTCACGGATGCAAGCGACTGCCAAACGGCGCGGCATCGACATTTCAAGTTTAAGCGCCAGGCAGGTTGATCTCGCTGACTTCTATGAGTTTGATTATCTGGTCGCCATGGACCTCGATAATCATCACTCACTACTCGCGATGGCACCAGCCAACCGTGAGTGTGACATTCGGCTATTCCTGGACTTCGCCAGTGGATCAGAGCGCGAAGTGCCTGATCCGTATTACGGCGGAGTGGATGGCTTCGAGCATGTGTTTGACCTGATCGAAGATGCTGCCAACGGTTTTCTTGAGCATCTGGAAAACGAGGATGACGGCTAACAGCACTGACCAAAACCACCTGATCTGCCTTGGCTTCGGCTATACGGCAGGTTTTGTTGCACCGCTTCTTCAGACAATGGGCTGGCAGGTAAGCGGCACAACACGCTTGAAAGACAAAGCGGCTTTGCTGCGTGATAAGGCTGTCACTCCGATTCTGTGGCCTGAGGGAAACGAGGCCCCTGAAGTAGATTTTTCTTCGGTAACGGACGTGCTTGTCTCCATCAGCCCGAATGAGAGTGGTTGCCCAGCTCTTGATATACTCCATAAAATCCGTACTCGGATGCCAACTTTACGTAGTGTTATCTACTTCTCTTCCACTGGCGTTTGTGGTGACCACCAGGGGGCATGGATTGATGAAGATACACCACTGACCTCCACTCTTCGCCGTGGGCGGCATAGACTGAAAGCTGAAGAAGACTGGCAATCTTTTGGCAGAGACGAAAACATTCCCGTGATTATCCTGAGGCTATCCGGCATTTACGGGCCAGGGCGAAATGCTTTTGTTACGCTTAAACGTCAGGGCACGGCAGCGCGGCGCGTGTTCAAGGAAGGCCAGGTTTTCAATCGCATTCATGTGGAAGATATCGCTGCCATCACAAGCCTAGCCTTTAACAGACTCGTGGATGGCACCCCACCACCGCATAACGTGTATAATCTTGCAGATGATGAGCCGGCCCCTCCGCAAGACCTTATCGAATACGCAGCTAAGCAGATGGGATGGCCAGTTCCCCCCCTGGTGCCAATTGAGGGAGCAGACCTCTCGGATATGGCACGCAGCTTTTACGCTGAAAACAAGCGCATCAGAAACAGTCGGATCAAACAGGATTTTGATTATACACTGTTGTATCCCAACTGGCGCGCCGGACTGGACGCTCTCGCTAGCATCGATGGTGCCTGATAAAGCCTTCTTACAATAACATTTTCGCCGCCCAACATCATATAAAGGTTTCTTTATATGATGTTGCCTTTACCACCCAGCTGGTCTATGCCGCAGCGAGAAAATCAAAGGAAAGGCTTGCAGATGAGCACGCAGGATTACGTCGTCAAGGACATCTCCCTCGCCGACTTCGGCAACAAAGAAATCGAAATTGCAGAAACAGAAATGCCAGGGTTGATGGCAACCCGCGAGGAATATGGCAAGGAACAGCCTCTGAAAGGCGCCCGTATCGCTGGCTCGCTGCATATGACAATCCAGACGGCAGTACTGATCCAGACCCTCGAAGCGCTCGGCGCTGAAGTCCGCTGGGCGAGCTGTAATATCTACTCCACTCAGGACCATGCAGCGGCTGCGATTGCTGCAAACGGCACACCTGTTTTCGCTACCAAGGGCGAAACACTTGAAGAGTACTGGGATTACGCTGACCGTTTGTGGGAATGGCCCGACGGGTCACTCGCCAATATGATCCTTGATGATGGCGGCGACGCGACACTCCTGATCTTGCTCGGTGCTGAAGCTGAAAAAGACCCATCTCTTCTTGATAATCCGTCCAATGAAGAAGAAACGGCGTTATTCAATACGATCAAGCGCCGCTTGGCAAAAGAGCCGGATTTCTACTCTCGGGTCCGCGCCTCCGTTAAAGGCGTGACAGAAGAAACAACAACGGGTGTTCTGCGCCTTTACCAACGTGAGAAACGCGGTGAGTTGCCATTCCCGGCAATCAACGTGAATGACAGTGTCACCAAGTCCAAGTTCGACAATAAGTATGGCTGCCGTGAAAGTCTGACTGATGGTATCCGCCGCGCGACGGATGTGATGATGGCTGGTAAGGTTGCTCTTGTCGCTGGTTATGGTGATGTGGGTAAGGGGTCAGCTGAATCTCTGCGCGGTGCAGGCGCGCGTGTCATGGTAACCGAGATTGACCCGATCTGCGCGCTGCAAGCTGCCATGGATGGCTATGAAGTTGTCACTATGGAAACAGGTATTCCGCGGGCAGACATTGTTGTTACAGCCACAGGCAACAAGGACATCTTGACCGTAGATCACATGCGTGAGTTGAAAGACATGGCGATCGTCGGCAATATCGGCCACTTCGATAATGAAATTCAGGTCGAAGCCTTGAAGAATTTCAAATGGTCAAACATCAAGGACCAGGTTGATATGGTGACATTCCCTGACGGGAAACGGATGCTGCTCCTGTCCGAAGGACGCCTGCTCAATCTCGGTAACGCAACCGGCCACCCATCTTTCGTGATGTCTGCTTCCTTCACCAACCAGACACTGGCGCAGATCGAACTTTTCACCAAAGGCAACGATTACGACAATAAAGTCTACGTACTGCCAAAGCACCTGGACGAAAAAGTTGCAGCGCTTCATCTGGAAAAAGTTGGCGCACAGCTGTCTAAACTGACAGACGAACAGGCCGATTACATCGGTGTGCCGGTGAACGGTCCCTACAAGTCTGACCATTACCGCTACTAGGTCACGCTGTTGAGCG
Organism: Aquisalinus sp.; assembly: GCA_022763145.1. Taxonomy (GTDB): domain Bacteria; phylum Pseudomonadota; class Alphaproteobacteria; order Caulobacterales; family Parvularculaceae; genus Aquisalinus. Next base: position 22,137 of record JALEGM010000118.1, read on the forward strand.
CATTCAATAAGCTTTAAAGAACGCCTGCGGGATTAAGTTCCGGCAGGCGTTGTTCGTTCCGATGAAAGTCGTATATCTTATATATGATTTCGCCGGCTGATCTTTTACATCCCACGCCAGCCGGGCTTTATTGCCCGCCAGGGGACTTTTATATTGACCCTGTACGGGCTGTTGATCGGGCGGTTATTACCCACGGCCATGCGGATCACGCGCGTGCAGGACATGGCTCCGTTCTGGCAACGCCGGAAACCATCGCTATCATGGCCTCCCGCTACGGAGAGGACTTCACCGGAACACGCCAGCCACTGAAATATAATGACGACGTCTCCCACCGTGGTGTGCAGATCAGTTTTGCGCCAGCAGGCCACGTGCTCGGCTCTGCTCAGGTGGTCGTTCAGCATCAAGGCCTGACCATTGTCTGCACTGGTGATTATAAACGCCGTGAAGACCCGACCTGCCCGCCATTCGAGATTGTGCCTTGTCATATCTTTATCAGTGAGGCGACATTTGGCCTGCCGGTTTTCCAGCATCCTCATACTCGCGACGAGATTGCCAAGTTGTTGGTGTCGGTTGAGCGCAACCCGGACAGAGCGCATCTGGTCGGCGCTTATTCCCTCGGCAAGGCTCAACGGATCATCGCGCTCCTTAGGTTGATGGGTTATGATGCGCCAATTTACATCCATGGCGCGATGCAGAAACTCTGCGATTTGTACAAGGAGTTTGGTGTAGAGCTCGGGGAACTGAAGCCGGCCACCATTCGAGAAAAAGGCCGCGCGGGCGGAGACAAACAGGATTTCGCCGGAAAGATCATCGTTTGCCCGCCTTCGGCCATGAATGACAAATGGTCCCAGCGCTTTCCCTCTCCTGTATCCTGTTTTGCCTCCGGCTGGATGCGCGTGCGCCAGCGCGCCAAACAGCGCGGTGTGGAACTGCCGCTGATTATTTCTGACCATGCAGACTGGGAAGAACTGACAACGACCATCCGCGAAGTGAACCCGGAAGAACTTTGGGTCACCCATGGTCGTGAAGAAGCACTGGTGCGCTGGGCGGAACTGGAAGGCTTGCGCGCAAAACCTCTTTCCCTTGTTGGGTATGAGGACGAAAATGAATAGGTTCGCAGCTCTCCTCGACCAGTTAGTCCTGACACCATCACGCAATGGCAAACTGCGATTGCTGACGGACTATTTCGCAGAGGTGCCGGACCCAGAACGCGGTTGGGCCGTTGCTGCGATTACCCGCGATCTTGAGATCAAAAGTTTCAAACCGGCCATGCTGCGCGAGATGATTTACGAGCGGATGGACGCTCAGTTGTTTGATCTGTCCTATGATTATGTGGGCGATCTCGCAGAAACTGTTTCCCTTGTCTGGCCGGGACAGCATGGCGCGAATTATCAGCCCGGCCTCTCGGAAGTGGTTGATACTCTTGCCACCGCTAAACGCGCAGAAGCACCGAAACTGGTGGAGGGCTGGCTCAATGCGCTCGATCCATCAGGACGCTGGGCGCTTATCAAACTCATCACCGGGGGATTGCGGATCGGCGTTGCCTCGCGGCTGGTGAAACAGGCGCTCGCCGCCTTTGGCGACAAGCCAATCCAGGAAATCGAGGAACTCTGGCATGGGCTTGAGCCACCCTATACAGAGCTGTTTGCCTGGCTGGAGGGCACAACCGACAAACCCGTCAATGCGATGAAAGCCCCATTCCGACCGGTGATGCTCGCGCATCCTGTAGAAGAGAAAGACAAGGAGCGAATTGATCTGGCAGAGCATATTGCCGAATGGAAATGGGACGGCATCCGGGTGCAAGCGGTGAGTGATAGTGGCATCAAACGCCTTTATTCGCGCACTGGCGATGATATCTCCGGTGCGTTCCCGGACATTCTGGCGGCAATGACTTTTGATGCGGCGATAGATGGCGAATTACTGGTGTTTGATCCCGAGACGGATGGCTTTCAGGTACGGCCTTTCAATGATCTGCAACAGCGCCTCAACCGAAAGACAGTGACAAAGAAACTGCTTGCCAGCCATCCAGCTTTCATCCGCGCTTATGACCTGCTTTGGGTAGAAGGCAAGGATTTGCGAGCGCTGACTTATGTGGAGCGGCGTCAACGATTAGAGCGCCTGTTCGCCGATACGCAGCCGGAGCGGCTAGACCTTTCCGAACAAGTATCCGTCTCAGATTGGGCGCATCTGACAAAATTACGTGCCGAACCACCGCTTGCAGCCATTGAAGGCCTAATGCTGAAGAAAAGAGTAGCGCCATATGTTCCGGGTCGGCCCAAAGGCGAGTGGTGGAAGTGGAAGCGCGAGCCTTTTCTGGTTGATGTGGTCCTGATGTACGCCCAACGTGGGCATGGGAAGCGCTCCAGTTTTTACTCTGACTACACTTTCGGTGTCTGGCGCTCAGGTGAAGATGGTGACGAACTGGTTCCTGTCGGCAAGGCCTATTCCGGATTTACGGATGAAGAGTTGAAACGCATTGATAAATTCGTCCGTGATAACACGGTTGACCGATTTGGGCCGGTGCGTGCGGTTACCATGGGACCAGACGATGGACTGGTGCTGGAGGTCGCTTTTGAGGGTCTCAATCGCTCTACCCGCCATAAATCCGGTGTCGCCATGCGTTTCCCTCGCATCAGCCGCCTGCGCTGGGACAAACCAGCAAAAGAGGCCGACCGAATTGAGATGCTGGAAGGAATGTTGGCATAGGCCCTCAATCAGGAAGCAAACTTCCTAAATCCGCTCACTTTCGTCAAAAACCCTTGCGCTTCTCTCTCGAATTTTAACCCGGCACCGCCAAATAGGTCCCTCAAATCTTCCTTGCAGTAACTGTCATAATACGGCTCATGGAAAGCGTGGGGGAAATTTTCCAGAAGGACATCCACGCCCTCCAAGTCGCCATACTGGATTGTGTCGAGATGAAGGTAAAGTCCGCCCGGTTTCAGGACGCGGACGATCTCGGCAACGACCTCCCGGCGAATTTTTGGTGGTAATTCATGAAACAGATATACTGTCGTCAGAATATCCACGCTGTTATCCGCCAGTGGAATTTCTTCCGCCTTGCCTTCCAGCCAGGAAATGCCGGACCAGCGGGCACAGGTCTCGCGTGCTTGGGCCAGGTAATCAGATGAGAGATCAATCGCGATTGCAGGTAGACCATCAAAATTATCTTTTACGTGAGACAGCAGCCGCCCGGTCCCGCAGGCAAGATCTACGAACGTCGTCTCCGCATCTGCCTGCCCTCTGGCACGCAGCCGCACCAGTTCGTCCCGGATAAAAGGCAGGGCCTGCCGACGCATGGCATCTGCTGCACCGGTGAAAAGTGTTTCCACCTGCATGTCATAAACGCGCGCAGACTCTTCTGACAGCCAGCCATCACTCTGGAAATGGAAATTCTGCAGGTAATAGCGCGGATATTTTTTTTCAGCGGCAATGTCCCTCACCTCCGAATGGCCATGACGATGCGCGCGGGCAGAAACTTCGCGCGCCTCACGCATATAATCCCGGCTACCCGCCATCAATTTGCGCCATTGCGGCAAGCCGCGCAGATCATGCGGCATCTTGTAGATGCCAGCATCAATTGCGCGCCACTCGTCCCGGAATAATTTTCGGAATGATGCAACCAGCGCTTTCTGGTCATAGGCCCCGAAGCGACTGGGCGTCGGAACATTCCCGGGGCTGGTCACCGGACCGATGACATGACGGCCCGCCATATAATGAGCGGTGAAAAAACCGATCCGGGCCATCTGCCGCGCCGCATATGCTGCACGGCGCGCGCCAGAGGCGAAGGTATTACCGGTGAACGGATTGGCCATTTCTCAGCCTTTCGTGAAAACGCCTGCAAGTTCAATATGGGGCGAAAACAGGAACTGGTCCACTGGTTGAACAGCCTCCAGACTGTAACCACCCTCGATCAGAATTGCGGCATCGCGGGCAAAGGTTTTCGGATTGCAGGAGACGGATATTATTTTTTGGACCTTGCTCTGGGCC
>JALEGM010000119.1 GCA_022763145.1 Aquisalinus sp.
CCTTCAGCAGGTCTCGCTGTTGCAGAATTTCATCCACGCGCTTCTTGACCAGTGGCATCCGAAATGGCGCCAATGCTTGCATCACGGCCTGCTCTGTCAGTGAAGATAGCGGGTATGGCGGCATGACACGCCGTAGAACATTGATAATTTCAGGGTGCGCCAAGGCAACACCGCAACGCGCGCCCGCCAGACCATAGGCTTTGGATAAGGTACGCAAAACAACAAGGTTTTCAATGCCAGATAGGTCTGTCGCAATACTAGGCTCTATCGAGAACTCGATATATGCCTCATCAAGGACAATCAGCGTGTTCGGCAAAGCTTTGCAAATGTCGAGGATATCTTGCCGCACAATACTGTTGCCTGTCGGATTCATGGGCGAACAGAGAAAAACAATTTTCAGGTTGGCGTCTGAAGATCCGGTTCGGATAATTTCATCCCTGTTAATACTGAAATCATCCTGCAATGGCACCCGTAAGCAACGCGCACCCTGAATTTGCGCGACAGTCTCATAATAACTGAACGTAGGCGGACAGGTGAGAACAGCATCCTGTCCGGGTGTACAAAAGGCACGTGCAAGCAACTCAATTGCCTCGTCAGCACCACGCCCGACGAAGATATTTTCCTGACCAACCTGATAGAGGGCAGCAAGACGCGCAAGTAATCTCGCTGGCTGAGGTTCCGGGTACCGGTTCGCGGTTATAGCCAGAGAGTCTGATAATAGAGGTCTATACGGATTTTCGTTCGCATCCAGCTTGATGGCCTGATCGCGGTCATTTTCATCATAAGCTGTCTGATAAGGCTCGAGTGCCAGAATTTCCGGGCGTGCAAGACGTTGCGCAAGAGATGTCATAATACAGCCTCCGCTTTCGCCAGCCGAATATCAGCTGCCCTTGCATGGGCCTCCAACCCTTCCAGACGTGCAAGGCGGGCAGAGATAGCTGCGATGCTACTGACTCCAGCTTGCGCCACACGTTGCACCGTCATGGACCGCTGGAAAGTTGATACAGAGACACCACTCCATTTTTGTGCCGCACCATCAGTCGGCAGAACGTGGCTTGGGCCTGCAGCATAGTCGCCAAAAGTTTCAGCAGCCCAACTACCGACAAACACAGTACCTGCTGTCCTGATCTTGGGCATAAGTTGTTCCGCAGCTTTTACATTCAGAGACAAGTGTTCCGGCGCGTAAGCGTTTATGACTTCAATCGCTTCCTTCATACTCTGCACCAGGATGGCCTTACCATGCGCCAGCGACTGCCGGGCAATCTTTTGCCGTGGCAATACAGCTAATTGCTCTTCCACAGCAAGCTGCACACTCTGCACAAGACCACTATCAGTTGTCACAAACACAACCTGCGCATCCGCGTCATGTTCCGCTTGGCTCAGAAGATCCGCCGCAATAACGTCAGGGTCTGCTGTCTCATCGGCAACAACAAGCAACTCGCTTGGACCTGCTGGCATGTCGATGATCGGCCCGTTTGGCAAAGCGGCAGCATAAGCTTTGGCAGCGGTTACATAAGCATTACCCGGGCCAGCTATGATATCCGCTTTTGGAATCATGTCCGTTCCTATTGAAAGTGCGGCAATAGCCTGCGCCCCACCCACAAGATAAATTGCGTCTACCTGACAGATGCTCGCAGCCAGAAGGATGAAAGGATTTATACCACCATGACGATCCGGTGGTGTGCAGACAATAACGTTCTGCACACCAGCAATGCGGGCAGGAATGGCAAGCATTAATAGCGTCGAGAAAAGTGGCGCTGTGCCACCCGGCACATAAAGGCCCGCAGTACCGAGAGGACGCATAACGCGCGCGCAATCTATGCCCGGTGCAATCTGTGTCTCATAGCCACCTGAAACTTCAGCCTCATGAAAGGCTCGGATATTCGTCGCGGCTGCAACAAGCGCCTGATAATCTTCATCATCTACACTGGCACGCGCTTCAGCAACGACGTCCTCTGTAAGGTCGAGCTTGCCAGGTGCCAGCTTGTCAAATTCTTCAGCGAACCGTGCGACAGCCTTATCACCCTCTGCGCTAACAGCCGCAAAGACATTCTGTATAAGGTTGGTTACACTCTTTGCCTGCCGACTTTCGGGCCTCGCAAGAGCAAGCTTACGCTCTTCAGATGACAGCCCTGACCATTCAATTACCTGCATCTTACTAACCTAGAGCATCATCTTTTCGATCGGCAGCACAAGAATCGCTGAACTACCAGCGGCTTTAAGCCGTTCGAGCGTTTCCCAGAACACAGATTCCTGACAGACCGCATGGATCGCCACCTGCCCCGGTTCACCCGCCAGCGGCGTAACGGTTGGCGACCCGGCCCCTGGCAAGATTTCTATAATCTCATCCAGGGCCGCTTCCGGTGCATTCATCATGATATACTTCGTCTCACGGGTCGCCAGAACCCCATCAATGCGACGCAGCAACCGTGCGATCAAATCCTCGGGATAAAGCGTTTTCTCACCTGTATGGCGGATGAGTACAGCTTCGCTGTTCATGACAGTGTCTACAGCGCGCAAGCCGTTTGCAGCGAGCGTCTGACCTGTAGAAACCAGATCACAAATGACATCAGCGACGTTCAACCTCGGGGCAACTTCAACAGCGCCAGACATTTCGACAACTGAAGCCGCAACATTTTTATCATCGAGGTATTTTTTCAAGAGCACGGGGTATGAAGTGGCAATGCTCATACCCGAAAGATCCTGTGCGTTATTATACGCCATCTCATTCGGCACAGCTATTTTAAGTGTGCACTGACCAAAACCCAGAGGCCGTGCAACTTCAACGGCAGCCGCCTGAAGTTGTGGCAAGTCTTCCTCCAGAACATTCTCTCCCACAATACCAAGGGCGCAAGCACCACTCGCAACAAACTGAGGAATATCATCATCACGCACCCGCAGAAAATCTGCCGGAAAGTTTTCCGCTCTATACAGAAGATCGTTCGCGCCTCGCGTTATTTTGAGGCCTGCCTGCTCAAAAAGTTGTAGGCTCTTATCTGCGAGCTGGCCTTTCTTCTGGACAGCAATACGCAGCCGTTGCTCCTGATCAGTCATTTTTCACCTTTAAGTCGATCCAGCATCAAGCGGTATCCCTGATGCGGCTCATTGTTCAAAAACCGGGCAACACGGGCGATCGTTGTCGTGCTAACACCTGTTTGCTGATGAATTTCGCGATATGAGAGGTCGGTTTCATCGAGCAATCGCGCAACATGCCAACGCTCTGACAAAGCGCGAATTTCGCTGGGAGTGCACAAATCCGCAAGAAAACGCTTCGCGTCGTCTGCACTTTCCATGCTGGCAAGGCTGCTGTACAGCACTTCTTCACTGCCTGGTGGTGCCGAGCCTGTCGCTTTTATTTTCTTGTGTATCGCCATGGTTTCCGATTTCATCACGAGCTATTGTGTTATCGCGTTAATACAGCAACACAGCAGGAAGACAACCCCGAATGGACGATTTAGATCACTTTATTGAGATCGCTGAACAGGCAGCTGATGTGGCCGGCAAACTTATCCGCAGCTACTACCTCCAGCCTGTATCGGCCGAGCGTAAACTCGCGGCGTCTCCAATTGTGACGGAAGCAGACCTGAAGGCCGAACAACTCATCCGACAGATTTTGCAGGAGGAGTTGCCAACCCATGCCATTTATGGAGAGGAAGAAGGCTACTCACCAGGCTCTGATCCGTATGAATGGATCCTTGATCCGATTGACGGCACTATCGCTTTTTCTTGCGGCAAGCCCGTGTTTGCAACCCTTATCGCCCTCTGCAAAGAGGGTGCTCCCGTCCTCGGACTTATTGACCAGCCCGTCACCGGACAACGCTGGCTTGGCGTTACTGGCCGTCCTTCAACACTTAACGGCAAGACCTGTTCCACATCGAAAACCACAGACCTGTCTGATTGTCGCTTCAGCACCACAGCACCGGGCATGTTCGACAATGGCCTTGAACCAGTTCTGGCGGAACTAACGAGGCAAAGCTGGGTCACCTCCTATGGCGGTGATGCGTATGCCTACGGTTTGTTGGCATCAGGGCATATCGACATCATCATCGAAAGAGGCCTTGCGCGACATGACATTGCCGCCCTGCTACCTGTGGTGACTCAAGCAGGTGGCGTGTTATCAGACTTGCATGGCAACACCATCAGCACCATTTGCCCTCACACCGAGGAAACCTTTTATGAAGCCGTCGCCTGCAATAACCGGGAGCTGCATGACAAGGTTATCGACATAATACGTCAGCACAGAACTGATTAATCCTTCACCTCAAGCGCACCATAAGCTGCAGCTTTGACGATACCCTGTGCACGCGACTCAGGTGCGTAGGGCCCAGGTTCTCTTTGAGCCATCACAATGACCGCCATGTCATAGTCAGGGCTGATAAAAAATATCGTGTCGTAGTATCCACCCCAACCAAATTCTCCGGCAGCTTGAACACGGCCTGCATACCCGGGCTCAACCACGACACGACCGCCCAAGCCGAAGTTTTCGCCTTTTTGCATGAACGTGCCAACCAGCTTTTCATCTGCAACATGCGGCGATGTCATAAGGTCGATTGTCGCGGGGGAAACCAGCTGCACGCCATCCAGTTCACCCCCATTTAGCAGCATTTGTGCAAAGCGCATGTAATCTCGTGCTGTCGATACAAGACCACCTCCGCCTGATGGCCAAACTGGACTGTCCGCATTCGGATCAGGGTTTTGACCGCGACGCCCCGGCAACACCATCTCGCCCGCTTCATTGAAAATATAGACCATGGCCAGATCAGAAAAATCTGTCTCGCCAATATAGAATCCCGTTTCGCTCATACCGAGGGGTGAAAAAATCTCTTCTTCGAAAAACACATCGAGCGCTTTTCCGGAGGCAACTTCTACAATACGCCCGAGCACATCTGTCGCATAAGAGTATTGCCAGCGCGTGCCAGGTTGGGTGTAGAGCGGAAATTCTGCGAGAGCATCAATACGAGCAGCGAGATCACCCTCCAAAGTATAGAGACTCCCGGCAATCATCTCCTTACCCAGATCAGTAGAGAAATCAAATATGTACCCAAGACCAGATGTATGAGTGAGCAACTGATGCACGGTCATCGGACGCTGCAAGGGTTCAGTCGGGATGATCCCTTCTTCATTGTAATTAGGGGAAGTTGCGACTGTTACGTCCGCAAAGGCCGGAATATACTTTGAAACAGGATCAGTCAGAAGGACGTCACCACGCTCAACCAGCATCATGATCGCAAGAGACGTGACCGGCTTGGTCATACTGGCAATACGAAACTCTGTATCCTGCGTCATCGGTTTAGCCGCGTCGATATCTGCAAGGCCAACAGCCGTTTCATATACTGTCTCGCCGCCTTGATTGACCATGACAACAAAACCGGAGCGGATGCCTGCTTCAACCTCTGCCTGGAGTTTTTCTTCAATCTGGGCGAGCTTGTCGACAGCGACAGCGTATTCTGGTTCTTCGCCTTTCTGAATGATCACATCACTGGTCTGCTGCGCACATGCAGCGACAAAACAAACAAAAAGTAAGCTTGTGAGTGTTGGCCAGATCTTTTTTGTCATGTCGGCTCCCCTGCTATAGTTCTTCTTTCAGTTAGCATCACGACACAAGAGGCCACACTCTGCAACAATAATATCAGTGACGTCATACCACATCCGTGTGGTGAGTTTTCAACATCTCAACTTCTGCAGAGAGCTCCTGAATCGCCTTGAGCAGGACAGGTATCAACTCACCATATCGCATGCCAAATACATCGGCCTCCGGGTCATGGATAAAGGCAGCAAAATCTGACGTATTGATCTCCTCTCTTGTCAACAAAGCCTCAACCTCCTGCGCGACCAGCCCGAAATGCAGACGCCGACCTTCAATTTCACGCGCAGGCGTCACTTCGATATCCTGACGGGTCATCCGACGCCGCGGCACGCGGTGCAGGACGGGCACCCCGTCTTCTGTCAACAATGGCTGACCGTCCTCGTCATGTAATGGAAAAACATCAAAAACCGGCACTTCACGGGTCTCGGTCACATCGGTCAAAGTATACACACCATCGCGCAAAACCGGACGCCTGACTATGTGCTCCTCCAGTCGGCTTTCGTACTCCTCCTGCTCGACAGTTTCAGTCTCTGCCAGCAAAACGCGATCGCGCCAGCGAAACTGCACCGGTCGAAGTGCATTCACCAAATCAAGGCCATACGGCAGGTCAACTATGTCTTTTTTCAATCTTTCATCTGATGTCTGAATGGTTGCATTGGTGGCATATATGTCATCCCAGCGCCTCGTCGCTGAGCCAATATCATAAACATCATCCGTCTGCGGCAAGGTCGCCCCTTTCACATAAAGGCCTTCATCCTTAACGATACGACAGGTCGCCCCGAAACCAGGTGCGATCCAGGCTTCCGTGAAGCCACCGCTTTCACCAATCCGCAAGATACCGGAGGATGTCCGCAAGACAGAGGCTCCCCCGATACCAAACCCGGATGAGGAGGCGTTAATTGCATAAGACGGCCCCGGGTTGGCCCCGCCAATGCCAATGTGCCCACCGAATTTTGCGTCCGCGCCATTCTGCAGATCAAGCGGATAAACCGGCGCACCGCCGAAACCGGCATAGCCAGTCGTTTTGTCGATCACGAGCGCATCAATAAAAGAGATACCATCTGCACTCACCTTCAGATGGAAATCATCATCACCGGTCAAGCCAAACTCTGCCCGGCCAGAAAAATCCGACTGGAAAATAACAGAAGCCGTGTTGCTCTCGGTCGCCTTGTTAATGACTTTTCGAGCGTCACCCGTGCCTGGCGTCACATTATCATGCGACAGCAATTCCGCATCTGCCTTGACGCTGAGGCGATTGACTGCATCAGCGGTCGCGTTAATGCCAAGTGTCGACACACTCTCCTGCCCGCTTGATATGTCAGACCACTGCGCACCATCATAAACAAGCAACGTATTTGTATCTTCAACCCAGGCCCGCATGCCTGCACGCGCTGGCAGTTCTGACCAGTATGTGTCGAACCAGGCCGCAAGATTGCCATCTGCCATCGCAGCCCAGTTACTGCCGGTCTTGCCAGCGGGCAGAATATACACATCCCCAGCAACAGGACTGGCTGGCTCTGCACCCGTTGTGGCGGAGCGACAGCTGAGCTGCGCAAGCGCATCCACCAGCTGAAGGCTTTCATTGACGGTGATATGTTTCTGCGCCTGTCCAGCCATGACATAAGTCAGGCCGAGGCGGCTGGTTTTTTCTTCCATTGCGAACACTCCTGAATTTCGAGAGCACGCAGCATAAGGCCCGCCAAAGGGGGGCACATAAGTCAGGCCAAGTTATTGTAAATACAAAAGGATTGCGTCCGGGAAAGCTTCCCTGGAAGCACTTCACTTGTCACACCTGCCAGGTAGAAAAGGGTGTCAGCTATTATCCAGCCCTGCAGAAACGCGGTTGCGCACTTGCCTTACGAAAAAGCCGAGCACCGGGATACGGGCATAGATACGCTCGCCAGAGTCCCAGTAGTCTAGATGCGCGCTGACTTTTACGCCATCAGTGCGAATCTCGCTCAGCCCCGTGATGGTTTCCTTCTCCGCCCCCGGCTTCATGCGGAAATAGAAATGCCATTTGATCACAGCTGATTGCTCTGACCAGAACGTCTCCAGCACTTCGAAACTGACCTCAGACAGGGTTTCGTAACTCTCTTCCATGATCGCAACGAAATGCTCAACGGAATGAACCTCATTGAATGGATCACGAAAGTGTACATCCTCCGTACAATACTCTTTCAACTCGGAAATTGTTTCGGGCGTGCTGCGCCCCAGAAAATCGATATAGTTCTGGATCGCTTGAATCATGATGCTACCTCTTCCTTGCCCGTCTCATCATCCGGGATCATGTTTTTTGTAAGGGCAAAAGCCAAGGGTGCAGGCAACATACGGATCAGTTTGAAAATAATCCCCATCTGCCACGGAAACACAATCTCGAACCGACGCGAGACCAATCCTTTATAAAACGCCCTGGCTGCGTCTTCCGGTTCCATGATGAATGGCATGGGAAAATCGTTTTTGTCGGTCAGTGGCGTACGGACAAAACCAGGTGAGACAACCTGAATCAGTATATTTGCTTCATCAAACTCAGGCTTAAGCGCCTCTGCCATGTTGATAAGTCCGGCTTTTGTCATGCCATAGGCAGCCGAAGTTGGCAGACCACGATAGCCAGCCACGGAAGATACGACAGCAATCTGTCCGGACTGGCGTTTATAGAATCCGGGTAATAAAGCTTCGATACAATTGACCGTTCCCATCAGGTTGATGTCAGTCAGTTTGCGGAAAACATTTGCATCAAACTCATGCGCGCGCATCGGTTGGTGCGTGCCAGCATTCAAAACAGCGATTTCGATGGGGCCAATGTCTGCCTCGATTTTCACGACAGCCTGCTTCAGATCGTCAAGGTTGGTGATATCGCAGGGATAAGCATGGACCTGCCCTTTCCAGCTCTTTGATTCTGCGGCAAAGACCTTCAGGTCATCTTCCGAACGGGCGGAGATGGCAACCTGCCAGCCCTTTCTGGCCATATGCTCAGCAAGGGCTCGACCGAGGCCGTAACTGGCGCCGGTAATCCAGGCGATGCGGTTAGGATAATGCGTCATTGGGCTTTTGCCTCTTTCATTGAGCTCGTCGCACTTGGCATGATCTTCCGCTGTTTTGCAGAGTTACAGCAGGAAACGCTCAGATATATAGAGCGTTCACTGGATTTGTCCGGAATTTTGTCATTCCGAAGCTCCCCCATTGCCAAGGCATTTAAAACGATTATCAACGAGGCATGTCTGACTTGAAATCCTGCCTGACCCCGCTCGATACCGCAACGGACCGAATGGTCGCCCGTACCATGGACTGGTGCGCCATCAACAGCGGCACAGATAATCTGGACGGCATCAGGCGCACAGCTGATCTCATTATTCCGGCGTTCGAGGCCATTGGCCTGATGAGCGAGCAACAGGCCCCGGCGCCCGTCACCCATGTCAGCGACGGTGGCGAGGTAATCGAAATACCACGCGCTGGTGCATATGTTTTGAGCAATCGACCGCAGGCAAACCGGCGGATCCTGATGACCGGCCACCTCGATACGGTGTTCCCGAAGGATCACCACTTTCAGAAGATTATCGATCGCGGCGATGGTACCCTGCACGGGCCCGGTTGCGCGGACATGAAAGGCGGCATCTGCGTGATGCTGGAGGCGGTCACCGCTTTCGAGAAGACGCCGTATGCTGAGCATGTTGGTATTGATATTGTGTTGAATGCCGATGAAGAGACGGGCTCCCACGCCTCTGCTCATGTATTGGCTGACAAGGCAAAATCGGCTGATATTGGCATGGTGTTCGAACCGGCACTTCCCGACGGGACTCTGGCCGGTGCCCGCGCTGGCAGTGGGCACTATACATTCACAGTGAAAGGCCTTGCGGCCCATGCAGGGCGCGAGTTTGACAAGGGTCGTAATGCGATTGTCGGAGCAGCTAATGTTATTGCAGCGGTAAATGCCCTGAACGGCCAGCGTGAAAACACCACCATGAATATCGGCGTCATTACTGGCGGGGTTGCCACGAATGTGGTGCCGGACACGTGCGTTATCCGCATGAATGCCCGTGGTCGCAGCCCGGCAGACCTACAATGGGTTGATGAGCAGGTACGCCAGATTGTTTCTTCACAGAACTTTGGCCAGGACATTGAGGTCAGCCTGCATGGTGGTATTCACCGCCCGGTGAAAACCAATACGGGCGGGACGCTGGCTTTGTTTGAACTGGTCAAAGCCGCCGGTGCTGACCTCGGCCTTGAGATCGGCTGGCAAGCGACTGGCGGCTGCTGCGATGGCAACAATCTTGCTGATGCAGGATTGCCCAATGTGGACACACTTGGCGTGCGCGGCGGGAACATACACTCAGACAAAGAGTTTGCAGTGATTGAAAGTTTTAGCGAACGGGCGAAACTAGCCTGCCTCGTGATGCTCATGCTCGCATCTGGGGCTTGCCCCTGGCCAGAAAGACTGAAAGGAAACTAGATGATCCGGGTACGACCTGCACAGCAGAATGATCTGCCGGGCCTCATGGACCTGGCAAGCAAAAGTGGTCTTGGGATGACCACCATGCCGCATAATGAGCAAGCCATGCTCAAAAGGATATACCTGTCTCAGGAGGCTTTTGCCCGCACAGAACAGCCAGAACAGAAAGAAACTTTCTTTCTTGTGATGGAAGATGACAAAAAAATCATCGGCACGGGGTCAATCTTCACACGCCTCGGCCATGACCGCCCTTTCTATTCCTATCGTATGTCGCATCTGGTCAACCAGTCACCGGACCTTGACCTGCGCCTTGAGACGGATCTTTTGTATCTGGTCAATGACTATCACG
>JALEGM010000120.1 GCA_022763145.1 Aquisalinus sp.
AGATCATCAGGTACTGGAGAGCGTAAAGTGCCGCGCTGGTCCCATTCCACCAGCGTGAAATACTCAGTTAAAGGTCTGAGGTAGCGAAAGGTCCATGGCGACTGGGGAAAACCCGGACCGCCATGCAGATCGAGCATTACCGGATTATCAGCATCACGACTTCTGATGCGTACATATTGATCGATACCGCCAATCGTCACGTACTCTGCGACATCAATACCGTGGCCATTATCAAACCAGTTTGCGTCATCGCTGTAGGATGCCGTACGGTCCAGAAGGTGTGTAATGGCGAAAAAGGCGCCAAGCACAGCTGCGACCAAGACAATGACAAGATACTTCACAATGTTCAGGGTAAGCCTCATCGAAACACTGCTCCTTAGTCAAACTTGCGGATCAGACCAAGCGAGAAGAAGTACTGATCTTCAGATTGAACGATAGGACTGTCTGCAACATCCCCCTGCAAGACATCCCAGCTGGCCTGACTGGCAATTCTCAATCGGTCGTTAAGATCATAAAGAGCCTGCAACTGGAGGCCATAAGACTTCACGCCGCCATCGGGCGTATAAGCTGAAAACGCAGAGGCCGCGGCTTGCTCCGGTGTTACACCAAAGAAAGCCTGCTGACGCTCCTCATCTGCCCACGCCACGCGCAAGGTTGGGAAGATGCGGAAATTCTCAACAGGTTTTATGCGTGTAGCAGCATATATCGTTGCTTCCGTACCAGTATCATCACCAGTAAACTGATGCGCTATAAAACCACCGAGCACAAAATATGTCATATCGAACTGAGCAGCAGCACGCGCGGCAATACCGCCGTCAAGGTCACCAAGACCGTTCAGGAAACCAGCTTCATCTTCCTGGCGGCCCGGCAGGTACGTCAGGGAGGTTGAGATAAATTCATTGCCGTCATTTTTGAAGTAATAACCGACACCGCTTGTGGGGTGGGCGAACCAGCGATCTTTATATTCAAGGTAAAAATAAGGAAGTGCCATTACCTGCAAGCTATCTGCACCCGGGAAGTCCTGGATTGCTGCCGCAAGTAGACCTGCTTCCATTTCCCAGTCATCCCGATCAAGGTCTGCGTCCGCCTCTTCCCGAATGACAGTTTCAAGATCCTGAGCTGCTGACGGCAAAAGACCGCAGGCCAGAAGTGCCAGAAATATTATAGCCAATAACCGCATTGCCCCGCCTCCTCGACAAGCTATGCAACTCTTATAGCCTGAATAGCGCTCTGCGGCGACTATTTCCTGAATTTTCACTCTGCAGCAACATTGCCAGCCTTCCTGTTCCAGCTTATCTGTCATGCCCATGACAAATAATTCTCAAAACAATCCGCAGGACATTCTCGACACCTTGATCAAAAATGCCAAAGCCGCCGGGGCGGAGGCTGTTGATGCACTGATGTATGAGAGTATCTCCAATTCGGTATCCGTCCGGCTCGGCGCGGTAGAAGAGGTTGAGCGTTCCGAAAATCGGGACCTTGGCTTGCGGGTGATAATTGGCCAGCAGCAAGCATCTGTTTCTACAACTGATTTCTCACCTGCTTCGCTCAAAGAAGCCGCCGAACGCTGCGTCGCTATGGCACGCGCTGCTCCCGAGGATAAGTGGTGCGGTCTTGCACCAGAAGATCGTCTGGCTACGCGGCCGTTCGAAGATCTTGACCTATTTGACCACCAAGAGCCAGCAACCGAACAGCTCAAAGAAACTGCGATTGCCTGCGAAGACGCCGCCCGAGCAGTGGACGGCGTAACAAACTCTTCTGGTGCTGGCGCAAGTTATGGCTCTGGCACATCATGGTTTGCCACCAGTCACGGCTTTTATGGCGAGAGCACAGGCGGCAGTCATTCTTTCTCGGTTTCCGTACTGGCAGGAGAAGGCACAGGCATGGAGCGTGACTACGATTACGACGCCTCCACACATCTGTCGGACCTGAAGTCACCAGAAGAAGTTGGTCACTCAGCCGGGGAGCGCGCCGTGAGGCGGTTAAATCCTCAGAAGCTCGAAAGCCAGTCAGCGCCGGTTATTTTCGAGCAGCGTCTGGCGCGCTCTCTGTTAGGCAAGCTTGCCGGGGCCATCCATGGCGGCGCCATTGCCCGGGGCGTCAGTTTTTTGAAAGACAAGATGGGCGAACAGATTTTCCCGGAATCTATCAACGTCATTGATGATCCGCTACGCAAACGCGGCTTTGGTTCAAGCCATTTCGATGGTGAAGGCGTCATCAATGAAAAACTACATGTCATCGAAAACGGGCACCTCACCTGTTGGCTTTTAAACTCAGCACAGGCCAGACAGCTGGAACTGGAGACTAACGGTAGAGCGACACGCGGCACAAGCGGCCCACCAGGCGCCGGTACAACGAACTTCTTTATGCAACCAGGATCGCTCTCCCTCGAAGAGTTGTTGCGTGAAACCGGAACGGGCCTCTACCTGACAGATATGTTTGGTCCTCAGGTCAATCAGAATACAGGCGATTACTCTGTTGGTTGCTCCGGTTTCTGGATTGCAAATGGTGAAATAACGCACCCGGTAAGTGAGATAACCATCGCCGGTAACCTGCATGAAATGTTTGCCAAACTAACACCAGCAAATGACCTTATCTTCAAGGGTAGCACTTCCTCCCCCACTTTGCGCGTAGAGAACATGACCATTGCCGGCAGCTGATCTTGCCCGAGACAAGGAAATTCTGAACAAGGCCGTTCGGGAAGCCGGCGCGGAAGTGCTAGCGCGCTTTGGCCTTGCAAGCCATCACTGGCATAAGGCCGATGAAAGTCCTGTCAGTGAGGCAGACCACGCAGCTAACGACATTCTGTATGAAGAGTTGGTCGTCAGACATGGTGAGCATTACGGCTTCCTTTCGGAAGAAAGCGCAGATAATCGCCACCGACTGAAAGCCCGGCGCACCTGGATTGTCGACCCGATAGACGGCACGCGAGCTTTCCTGAATGGCACTCCTCATTTCACAGTCTGTGTTGCACTGGTCGAAGACGGGAAAGCAATCCTGTCGGCTGTGTACAATCCCGCCACAGATGAATTCTTCGCAGCAGAGCGCGGTAAAGGCGCGACGCTGAATGGCCGCCCTATTACGGCAAGCCGTCGATCAGACCTTGAAGGTTGTACTGTACTTGCTCACAGGCAACTATTTTCACTGCCCGGCTGGCCCGCACCGTGGCCAGAAATGAACATCGACCAGGTCAACTCGACCAGTTACCGGCTTGCTCTGGTAGCCGCAGGAAAGTTCGATGCCATGATCACCCTGTTACCCAAATGCGACTGGGACGCTGCCCCAGGCGCTCTTATCGCCGAGGAAGCAGGAGCCATCGTCAGTGACCATATTGGCGAGAAATTTTGCTATAATAAGATTGATCCCCGCCAGAGAAGTCTTGTCTGCGCAGGTCCAAACCTTTACAGCCACCTACTCGGGCGGGTGGCGCATCTGCCGGGTGATTTTTCCGTGCTGGCTGAATACCTGAAAGGACGAACATGAGTGAAACTCTGAACAAGCAATTGCTGCATCTGGTTTTCGGTGGCGAACTGGAAAACCTCGAAGATGCCAAATTCCGTAATGTGGACGAGCTGGACATTGTCGGCATATTCCCGAACTACCAGGCCGCTGAAAAAGCATGGCGCAATAAAGCTCAGTCTACCGTAGATAATGCTCATATGCGCTACTTCATCGTGCACCTGCATCGCTTCCTTGACCCGGACGGCGACGGCAAACTCGGCTGAGACT
>JALEGM010000121.1 GCA_022763145.1 Aquisalinus sp.
AGAGTTTTTTCTGGGATGATGGGCGCAGCTCTACCAGTGCCTTAAAAGGGTTCATGCAGCTGGTCGAAAGTACAGGCATTAAAGAGCGTCATGCGCAAGATCTGATGATTGACTGGCTCACGCGCCAGACAGATGCACTCGCCCTCGGCGAGACCTATCGCTCCATGCGTGAGAACAGACGCTTGATCGAAAACATTATTGGTAGCCGCGTCTCCCCGCCACCTGCTTCTGTTCGTGAGAAGGTAATCAACTTCCTGTTGTATGAAGTCGGAGATCACAGTCAGGCTATCCGTCGCCGGGAGGCGGCAAAGGAAGGCATTGATACACTCACCGACATGGAGACGAGTGGTCTGGAAACGGATGTGATCCGGCTATTCAATCTCTATGCCGATATAATGAAACTGAACTCGCCCTTCGCTCGCCTGATCATTGATAGTGGCCGACCGGGTGACCTGACAGATTATGACGCCTATGGTGAACACGCGTCAGAAACACCGATTATTCTAGTCGAAAGTGCGTATGACACAAATGCGGCGTATATGTCTTACGGCATCCGTCACTGGGATGAAACGCCGCCGGTAATACCGCCACTTCCCGATGGCGGGCAGCCCAAACGGGAGGGACCAACGGCGCAGGATTTCTCATTCCGCTGGCAAGGGCGGCGTACTCGCGCAGACCAGCGCCCTTCCCGGCTTAAAGATCTGTCCTGACTTTCCAGAGCTCTGGAAAAAGAACAGTTTCGAGCATTTTCTTCAAGTAGCCGACACCAGACGTACCACCCGTCCCCTGTTTGAAGCCGATGACACGCTCCACTGTGGTGACGTGATTAAATCGCCAACGCCGGAAGTAGTCTTCGAAGTCAACAAGCTTTTCGGCAAGCTCGTACAGTTCCCAATGTTGAAGAGGTTTTTCGTAAACCTGCCGCCAGGCCTCCTGAACCTCATCATTGTGCTGATACTTTTGCGACCAGTCTCGATCCAGCACATTGTCGGGCAGTGCGAAACCTCGCTTGCCCATTAAGATGAGCACTTCATCATAAAGGCTGGGCGCTTCCAACAAGGCTTTCAACTCAACTTGTTTGTCAGGCAGATGTGCATGAGGTTTGAGCATGGCAGGGTTCTTGTTGCCCGCCAGAAACTCAATCGCACGGTACTGCCAGGATTGAAAACCGGACGATAAACCAAGGCGGTCCCGAAACTCTGTGTACTCACTCGGCGTCATAGTGCGCAGCACATCCCACGCTTTATTGATTTGCTCAAAAATACGTGCAACTCGCGACAGAACCTTGAAGCATTCTCGTAATCGCTCATCTCGCAACATTTGCCGTGCGGCTTTCAACTCATAAATTGCCAACCGCATCCACAATTCAGAGGTTTGATGCTGGACAATAAAAAGCATCTCGTCATGAGCGGCAGATAAAGGTGTCTGTGCATTGAGGATTTTTTCAAGCTGCAGGTAGTCGCCATAGGACATTTTATCGGAAAAATCGAGTTCTGCACCATGATGGGTTGTTTTATCTGTCTTGTCCGTCATGTTACTTTTGCCCGTTTGAGAAATTCTGGCTGATCCCAACGCCGCTCTTTTAAGACCCGTTCCAAACCCTTTGCGGCTTTGACACTATCAGCATACCGCAAGTAGAGCGGTGTAAACCCGAAGCGAATTATGTCTGGCGCGCGAAAATCGCCAATAATGCCATCTGCTATCAGAGCCTGCATCACGGCATACCCTTCCGGGCAGCTAAAAGAGGCCTGGCTGCCACGCTGGTCCGGCGCTTGCGGCGTCAATAATTTGAGACCAAATCCGGCACAGCGTGTCTGCACCTCTTCAATGAAAATATCCGCAAGCCGCAGAGACTTCTCCCGAACCTGCGTCATGGAAATGCGGTCCCAAATGTCTAATGCAGTATCCAGAACAGACATGCTGAGGATGGTTGGTGTCCCTGCCAACATACGATCAATGCCCTCAGCCGGTCGATAGGAAAGATCAAAGGCGAAAGGTTCCGCATGTCCCATCCATCCTGAGAGGCTGGGCGCGAAACTGTTCAGATGATCCGGGCGCACATAAACGAACGCTGGCGCGCCCGGCCCACCATTGAGATATTTGTATCCGCAGCCGATGGCGAAGTCGGCTTGCGCCGCAGTCAGGTCAACCGGCAGTGCCCCGGCAGAGTGCGCCAGGTCCCAGATCGTCAAGGCCCCGATTTCATGGGCTTTCTGAGTCAGAGCCTGCATATCATGCTTGCGACCTGTACGGTAATCCACTTCCGTCAGCATCAGGACAGCCACACTTTCATCGATGGCACTGGCGATTTTGTCCGGTTCAACAAGACGTAACTCGTGATCCTGCTGCAGTGCGCCAGCCAGTCCTTGGGCCATGTAGAGGTCAGTTGGAAAGTTCCCTGTGTCTGACAAAATGACCTTTCTATCGGGGCGCATACCGAGCGCCGCAGATAACACTTTGACCAGATTGAGCGAGGTTGAGTCAGCGGCGATAACGGAACCTTCTGGCGCGCCAATCAACTTGCCGATCTTGTTACCGACACGTTGTGGTAACCCGATCCAGTCGTGATCATTCCAGCCCTTTATGAGGCTTTCGCCCCACTCACTACTGACAACACTCTGCACACGGTCAGCAACTGCGATTGGCAGCGGCCCGAGGGAGTTACCATCTAGATATATTACCCCGTCAGGTAAGCGGAACTGCGAGCGCAAAGGTGCGAGCGGGTCTTGTATATCAAGTGCTTCTATATCGTGCATGCGGCGAGTGCTTTACGCATCCTTGATGCCAGTATCTGGCGTGAAGGCGTTGAAGCAGATGATCGTTTTGGTATTTGCGATGCCGGAAACCTTGTGCACCTGCTCATTAACAAATCGCCCAATATCTGTTTCCGCAGGCAGATGAAACTGAGCCATCAGATCGAAATCACCGGAGATGGAATATACTGTGGGGACTTGTTCAATCGAGTCAACCAGCTCACCTGCAACTTCATATGCCTTACCGAGCTGGCATTTGATCATAACAAAGATGGTTCTCATATCTTTTTCCTCACAATCCGGCCAAGGCCTGCTCAAGGTCTGCTTGCAGATCTGATAGCTCTTCGATACCCACTGAAATTCTCACAAGCGAATCGTCCACACCAAGTTCAACGCGTCGCTCTGGCGGCAACGAAGCGTGTGTCATGATCCCTGGGTGCTCAATCAAACTCTCAACGCCACCGAGGCTTTCAGCCAAAGTGAAAACCTGCACCCGCTCCAGCATGGTGCGCGCTGCATCCAAACCACCTTTCAAGAGAATAGTTATCATGCCGCCGAAACTGTCCATCTGACGCTTTGCAACATCATGGTTTGGATGAGACTCAAGACCTGGATAGTAGACTCTATCAACCGCCTCATGCGCTTCCAGCCAAGCGGCTAGGGCTGCGCCAGATTCAGCATGACGCGTCATGCGCAAGGCCAGCGTCTTGATGCCACGCAAGGCAAGAAATGAATCAAACGGCCCCAACTGCGCCCCGA
Organism: Aquisalinus sp.; assembly: GCA_022763145.1. GTDB lineage: Bacteria > Pseudomonadota > Alphaproteobacteria > Caulobacterales > Parvularculaceae > Aquisalinus. Next base: position 3,513 of record JALEGM010000121.1, read on the forward strand.
CCGAGTTCTGCAGAAAGGCCAGACGGTCTGCCAGTTCATCATCGCGCACTACCAACACCCCGGCAATCACATCAGAATGTCCGTTGAGAAACTTTGTGGCAGAGTGCATTACGATATTCGCGCCAAGGTCCAGCGGTCGCTGGGCAAAAGGCGAAGCAAAAGTATTATCCACGCCCACCATCACGCCCTTTTCGCGGGCGATGCGTGAAACAGCCTCAATATCGATCACTTTCAGCATCGGATTTGTCGGCGTTTCAATCCAGATCAATTTTGTCTCCGGGGTAATGGCGTCTGCCACATTGCCCGGCGTTGTCATATCCACATAAGTAAAAGATAAATTAGCAGATTCTTTCCGCACACGTTCAAAAAGCCTGAAACTGCCGCCATACACATCATCACTGGCGATGATATGCGAGCCGGCAGGCAGGAGTTCCAGCATAGTAGAGATGGCGCCCATACCAGAGGAAAAGGCAAAGCCGCGCGTGCCATTTTCAAGATCAGCTATAGCCCGCTCATAGGCAAAACGTGTCGGGTTGTGGCCGCGCGCATAGACAAAGCCCTTATGCAGGCCGGGGCTTTCCTGCGCGAATGTCGAGGTTTGGTAAATGGGCTGCATGACTGCGCCTGTAAGCGGGTCATGCTCCTGACCTGCATGAATAACGCGGGTGGCAAAAGCCTGACGGTTCTTTTTATCTGTACTCATTCGAGCCTCCTCAGGCAAGTTGCAGGCGCAAATGGTTCAACAAGTCAGAACGTGTAATCAGGCCCTGAAAACTGTCATTTTTCATGACGACAGCCACATGCCCTTTGGCGAAGATTGGCAGCAAGTCTTCAACGGCAGATTCGGCATCAACCGTTTGCACACGGTATGTCATGGCGGATTTAACCGGATCCTGAAACTTGTCGTGGTTGCGCACTACGGCAAAGAGAATATCCTCTTCGTCGAGAATGCCCTCAATCTCACCATTCTCATTGAGCACCGGCAGCTGCGAAATATCATACAGTTTCATGCGGCCATGGGCCTGCATCAGCGTATCATCCGGCTTGCAGACAACAGTTGCACGCTCCAAGTGGCGCCGGGTAATGACATCGGTCAGATCACCAACAGACTGGCGCTTGAGAAAGCCCTGATCATACATCCAGAAATCATTGAACATCTTGGAGAGGTATTTCTCCCCGCGATCACAGACAAAAGCGACGACACGTTTCTTTTCAGTCTGCTCACGACAATATTTCAAAGCCGCCGCCAGCAATGTGCCGGAAGAAGAGCCACCAAGGACACCTTCTTTCAGCACCAGCATCCGCGCTGCTTCAAAACTCTCCTGATCAGAAATTGGATAGGCCTTTTTAACGTGCTCCAGTTCGCAGGTGTCGGGCACAAAGTCCTCGCCGATCCCTTCCACAAACCAGGAGCCAACTTCATTGGGTGTGTTCCCCGTATTTACGAGATCAGCCAGAATGGAGCCCACCGGGTCAGCCAGGATCACCTCTACATGGGGTGCAGTTTCATGGAAGAACCGCGCGAGGCCCGAAATTGTACCACCTGACCCGACGCCGGTAATAATCGCATCCATATCCTCGCCCATCTGGCCCCAGATTTCTGGGGCTGTCTGGGTTTCATGGGCATGCGGATTAGCCTGATTTTCAAACTGGTTGACGAAGAAAGCGCCGGTCTCCTGAGAGATGCGCAATGCCACATCCTGATAATATTCCGGATGCCCCTTCCCGACATCTGAGCGGGTCAGATAAACTTCTGCGCCCAAGGCCTTCAGATGGAATATTTTCTCTTGAGACATCTTATCAGGTACAACGATTGTCAGTGTATACCCCTTTTGCGCAGCTACGAGCGCAAGTGATAACCCTGTATTGCCTGCCGTCGCCTCCACGAGTGCGCCGCCCGGTTTCAGGCGCCCGTCCTTCTCTGCTTGCTCAATCATTGCCACACCCATCCGATCCTTGATCGACCCGCCGGGGTTCTGGCCTTCCAGCTTGAGGAAAAGTTCGCACGGCCCGGTATCAATGTTGTGCACCTTCAACATCGGCGTGCGCCCGATGCCTTCCAGAACATTATCATAAATGGGGCCAAATGGCGTTTCCTGCATGGGTTACTCCCCTGTTTTGTCTGTCTTTCCTAAACCAGTTATCGCCTGCTTGTGCAAGGCCAGTGACAACAGCTTATCCGCCCGGACGCCTGGTAAAGCCGGTGAGAAGTTCCGCGAACCAGCGCGCAGCAACCAGCGCAGAAATATCGCTCACATCAAGCGAGGGATCAAACTCCGTTAGGTCCACTGCGCGCACTTTTTCATGCTGTCCTACAAGGCGCGCCACGGAGAAGAAGTCCGATACGCTAATCCCGCCGGGTCGTCCGCCCGGCGCACCCGGCAACTGGCTGCGCTCTATTACGTCAATATCGAAATCGACATATATGATTTCACATCGCTGCCCAAGCTGCGTCAGTGCTTCTGCTACCAGCTCCACAACACCGTGTTCCCGGCAGTCAGCCAACGTCTTGACCGTGATGCCTGCCTCAAGGGCCGTCTCATGCATGGCCTTGGTGTTGGCAAACGGGGCGAGCCCGATCTGGACGATATTCTCTCCCGGCAAACCATCTTCAAGCAATGCACTGACCGGATTGCCGTTGATAAGGCCGCCAGCGGTCGAGCGTAGATCGAAATGCGCATCAAGTGTCAGTAGACCAACTTTGCTGAGATCAGATGACAAACCATATACACCGGGCCGTGTGACAGCATTATTGCCTCCAATCATGGCAATCAGGGCATGATCCGCCTGCAAATTTTGCAGCGCAGCGACAATGGGTGCAAAACTGTCCGCTGGCGAGATGCCTTCCAGAGTCAGATCACCCGCGTCATGCACAGGTAGGGCGGCAAGTTCTGTTCCGGTTTCAAGATCATAAGTGCTCGTACGCTTCAGCGCCTTGCGAAAAACACCAGGTGCAAGATCGCAACGACCGGGTGTGATGCACCCTCCTGCCAGTCCAGCCCCCAACAGGGCCACCCCCGCCTGCGGATAGGTGCCCAGTAGCCCGGCTATGGATGGCCAGTCATTTTGCCCTTTGTCATTTCCCATCAATCCCTCCTGCCGAGATGTGGCTATTCACAGTCTGCTACAATCTGGTCTATAGCGCTGTCAGGAGGAACAAATCCAGATGTGGGATACGCTGCTGGTCAACGTCAATCTGGCGACCATGGATGCGACGCAACCAGCGCCATACGGGGCTGTGCGAGATGCTGCGCTCGCCATCACAGATGGCCGAATTGACTGGCTCGGCCCGGTTAGCGATCTTCCTGATGCGCCTGAAGAACTTGCAAGGGAAGTCATTGAGTTTGGCGGTCAATGGGCCACGCCAGGTCTGATTGATTGCCATACGCATCTTGTTTTTGGCGGCAACCGGGCCGCAGAGTTTGAACAGCGACTGCAAGGCGTCAGTTATGAAGAAATCGCCCGTGCAGGTGGCGGGATCATCTCGACAGTCAAGGCAACCAGAGCTGCTTCAAAAGAGCAGCTTTATGAAGCAGCCTTGCCCCGCCTTCGCGCCTTACAGAATGAGGGGGTGACAACTGTTGAAATCAAGTCTGGATACGGACTGGACACCACCTCTGAAATCAAGATGCTTGAGGTCGCGCGCGCATTAGGCCGTGTAGAAGACATGCGCGTTATAACAACCCTTCTGGGGGCCCATGCCCTGCCCCCTGAATACCGGGATAGCCGCGAAAAATATATTGATCTCGTCTGTAAAGAGATGATCCCGACAGCAGCAGAGCAAGGTCTGGCAGATGCCGTGGATGCTTTTTGTGAAAATATCGCGTTTACCACAGGCGAAACTGAAAGGGTCTTTGAAGCAGCAGCGGTCCACCACTTGCCTGTGAAGCTACATGCAGAGCAACTCTCGGACAGTGGCGGCAGTGAACTTGCGGCAAGATACAATGCCCTGTCAGTGGATCATCTTGAATATCTGTCCGAGGAAGGTATTCGTGCCATTGCAGATAGCGGTACAGTTGCTGTGCTGCTGCCCGGTGCCTTCTATTTTCTGAAAGAGACAAAACTGCCACCCGTGCAAGGCTTGCGCGATGCAGGCGTTCCTGTTGCTATCGCCAGTGACTGCAACCCGGGCTCCAGCCCGGTGACATCGCCTCTTCTGATGCTGAATATGGCCTGCACCCTGTTCGGGTTGACGCCAGAAGAAGCCCTGACCGGCATGACCAGAAACGCCGCCCGTGCCCTAGGCCTCGACGATAAGGTCGGCACATTGGTCAAAGGAAAAGCCGCCGACATTGCACTATGGGATATCAGCCACCCCGCAGAACTCAGCTACTGGGTGGGACACAATCCACTGACTGGCCTCCTCAAGGATGGTCATGAAATAACTCCATGCAATACCGCATAAGAATCAGGACCAGTTGAATAATGTCCGAAATGAAGATCACAATTTCTGATATGCCCGCTGCCTTGAGCGAGCTTCGTTCCTTTTATCAGGAAGGCGCAACATTCACGCTACAGAACAGTCTTAAGACAAAAGTCGATGCAGCCTGCGATGTGGTTAATGCGGCAGTAGCAGGAGATGCGCCCGTTTACGGCGTCAATACAGGCTTCGGGAAACTTGCCCAGACGCGAATTTCCCAGGATGACCTCACTATCCTGCAGCGCAACCTTATTCTCTCTCATGCCAGCGGGGTCGGAGACTTGATGCCGGAGAACATCACCCGACTGATGATGTTGTTAAAACTGATTTCCCTGACCAGAGGGGCCTCAGGTGTTTCATGGGAATTGATCTGCCTGCTGCGCGACATGCTGCAAAGGGATGTAATTCCGGCCATCCCGGCACAAGGCTCTGTTGGTGCATCTGGGGATCTCGCGCCACTTGCCCACATGGCTGCAAGCATGATCGGCGAAGGCGAAGCCCTCTATCAGGGCAAGAGAATGCCTTCTTTCGAGGCACTGAAGACGGCCGGCCTGACACCTATTGTGCTTGGTCCCAAAGAAGGTCTCGCGCTTATTAACGGCACACAGTTCTCGACCGCCTATGCCCTCGCGGCCTGGTTTGAAACATGGGACCTGGCCTGCGCGGCGCTTGTCACCGGCGCCCTCTCAACAGACGCTGCCATGGGCTCGCCTGCGCCATTTCGGCCGGAAATTCAAACCTTGCGTGGCCACTCAGGACAGATTGATGTTGCGCGCACGCTCCGTACCCTGCTGGAACACTCGGTCATTCGAGAAACCCACCGCGAAGATGATGACCGTGTGCAGGACCCCTATTGTCTGCGCTGCCAACCACAGGTCATGGGTGCCTGTTTCGGTACGCTACGATACATTGCTACCGTACTCGAAACCGAGGCAAACGCCGTCACTGACAATCCGCTCGTCCTGACACACACGGGTGAAATCCTTTCCGGCGGCAACTTTCATGCCGAACCGATTGCCTTTGCCGCTGACCAGCTAGCCCTTGCTATTGCTGAGATCGGCGCGATTGCCCAGCGCCGCATTGCCATGCTGGTTGATCCGGCCATGAACTTTGGCTTGCCGGCTTTCCTAAGCCCGTCACCCGGCGTTAACTCCGGCTTCATGATTGCAGAAGTTACCAGCGCCGCCCTGATGTCGGAGAACAAACAGAAAGCTGCACCTTGCAGCGTCGACTCAACACCAACCAGCGCCAATCAGGAAGATCATGTCTCCATGGCTGCCCATGCCGCCCGCCGACTGATGGCTATGAATGATAACCTCGCACATATTCTCGGTATCGAATGGCTGATCGCTGCGCAAGGCGTCGAGTTGCGTGCGCCACTGACCACAAGCCCAGCCTTACAGGAAGCAATCCGTACCCTACGCGATAAAGTACCCGCTCTTGGAGATGATCGACTCATGGCACCTGACATCGACACGGCAACAAGGGCTCTGCGCGCTGGCAGTTTGTACAAGAGCGTACCGCAAAATCTTTTCCCGCAACCGGAGATTTCCGCATGATCGACCGACGCAAGAACAGCCGCGAGGTAAAAGCGCCGCATGGGGCTACCCTCACCTGTAAATCATGGCAGACAGAAGCGCCTTATCGCATGATCATGAACAATCTTGATCGTGAAGTGGCTGAGAACCCTGACGAACTGGTCGTCTATGGCGGCATTGGTCGAGCTGCCCGTTCCTGGGCAGATTTCGACCGTATCACTGGCGCGCTGGAACAGCTGGGAGCAGATGAGACCCTTCTTGTCCAGTCAGGTAAACCGGTTGGCATTTTCCGCACACATACAGATGCCCCGCGCGTCCTCATCGCCAATTCCAATCTGGTGCCCGAATGGGCAACCTGGGACCACTTCAACGAACTCGATAAAAAGGGTCTGATGATGTATGGCCAGATGACCGCGGGGTCATGGATCTATATCGGCACGCAAGGCATCGTTCAGGGCACATACGAAACTTTTGTCGAGGCAGGCCGACAGCACTACAATGGCGATTTGTCCGGCAAATGGATCCTCACCGCCGGTCTTGGCGGCATGGGCGGCGCTCAACCATTGGCTGCCACCATGGCCGGAGCGTCTTGCCTCGCAGTCGAGTGCAACCCGGACAGCATCGACTTCCGCCTGCGCACTAAATACCTCGATGAAAAGGCTGAAACCTTTGAGGAGGCCCTTGCCATCATCGAGAAATCCCATGCGGCAGGCAAACCGGTTTCGGTGGGTCTGCTCGGCAATGCAGCAGATGTCTTCCCGGAAATTGCAGCGCGTGGCATTCGCCCGGATATGGTGACAGACCAGACCTCCGCCCACGATCCGGTCAACGGCTATCTCCCACAGGGTTGGACTATGGCTGAATGGCGCGACGAGCGTGAACGCGATCCAAAAGCAGTTGAAAAAGCCGCCCGTGCTTCCATGAAAACCCACGTCGCTGCGATGCTTGAGTTCTGGCATCAGGGCATCCCCACGCTCGATTACGGCAACAATATCCGTCAGGTCGCGCGTGATGAGGGCCTTGAAAATGCGTTCGACTTTCCTGGCTTTGTCCCCGCTTATATCCGGCCTCTGTTCTGCCGTGGCATTGGCCCGTTCCGTTGGGCTGCTCTCTCCGGGGACCCTGAGGATATTTACAAAACCGATGCGAAGGTCAAAGAGTTGCTGCCGGACAATCAGCACCTCCATAACTGGCTTGATATGGCACGTGAGCGGATCAGTTTTCAGGGCCTGCCTGCGCGCATCTGCTGGGTGGGCTTGGGGGATAGGCACCGGCTTGGCCTTGCCTTTAACGAGATGGTGGCATCAGGCGAGCTTTCCGCCCCCGTTGTGATTGGCCGCGATCACCTCGACTCCGGCTCTGTTGCCTCACCGAACCGTGAAACTGAGGCCATGAAGGATGGCTCCGACGCGGTCTCGGACTGGCCCCTCCTCAACGCCCTGTTGAATACTGCCAGCGGCGCCACCTGGGTTTCCCTGCATCATGGCGGCGGCGTCGGCATGGGCTATTCGCAGCACGCAGGCATGGTCATCTGTGCAGATGGGACCGAGGGGGCAGTCCGGCGGCTGGAGCGCGTACTATGGAACGACCCCGCAACAGGCGTGATGCGACACGCAGATGCAGGCTACGATGAGGCACTTGATTGCGCTCGTAAGAAAGAACTGAAATTACCGGGAATTATTGGCTAGCTCGCGACTGATCTTTTGCGTGTTGCCGTTAAAGCCCTTGAGAGCTGGTAAAGGCCCGGTTTGACGGCGGTGCTCATTGAGTGCAAGTTTAGTAAAAATAGTCGCGTCGCCTCAATACCGTTGCAATACACATAAAATATGCTGCGCCTGCAGCAGCTGAGAGAGGGACATAATGACACGCAAGGCTTCTGTGCTCACTGCTTTTGAAAGCCCCGACTGCAACCCGTTCATTGAAGATGCAGATATCCTCACCGGCAGCTGCTTTGAAACGGCTCTAAAGCTTGAGGATATCCCCGAAAGTTACGCCCAGCAGGTCTGGATGGCGGTTGGTGTGTCGAAAGACAGGCAGCAAACTCCAGCCCAGCTACCTGCCATTCTGGAAGTGCCAAAGCCACACGGGTTCGCAACAACAGACTATGATAGGAAGAAGGTGCAACCAACCATAACAGGTAATACCCCACAGTCTCGTGCGGGCGGACCTGTTGCAGCTGATCGTCGACCTGGCGACAATGGGAAACCGCAGCCCCCTGCAGCTCTACCCGGTTTGCCGACAGGTGAGCCAGCCAATGGAAGCGTCACAATAGATGGCATAGTCGCAGCAAACCGTTTTGGCCTTGGGGCTCTACCAGGCGAATTGGAAGAAGCTTCAGCTAACCCTCAGCAATGGCTTAAGGATCAACTTACGTATGATGCCGTTCGGCTTCCCTATCAGATGCCGGAAAGCCATGAGTGCGTATTGCTTAGGAACGGGTTCGTTGACCAACCTGAACTGACAGAAGTAGCGCAAGCTGCCATTGACAAGATGGAAGTACTCCGGCGCAAAAATCGAACGCCGGGCATACCGCAGATAGACGATGTTCTTAACCCTGCGAATGTAGAGGGTAGGATTTTTTATCAGGAAGTGCGTATACGTGATTATATAGCCTGTACCACGCGAAATTCTTTTGCCGAACGACTGGTGCGCTTTTGGACCAATCACTTCGCTATTACTGCCAATGGGAACACAACCACAATGGTTGGTGATTTCGAACGTACAGTTTCGCGTAGATACTATTTAGGAAAATTTGCCAATATACTAGTCCGGTCAACATTCCACCAAGGTATGTTGAATTTTCTGAATAATGTAGATTCAGTTGGGCCAAATTCACCCTTCGGTGCAACCATAGATAATCCGCCTGCAAACGAAAATCTGGCACGCGAAGTCCTCGAGCTTCATTCGATGGGCTCAGAAGGTGGATATAGTCAGGCTGATGTTGAAGAACTTGCCAATGCCCTGACCGGGTGTATTCACGGCTTCTCATTCCATGGACCAGAACGCGCAGGAAAGTTCCTGTTTGAGCCATTAC
>JALEGM010000122.1 GCA_022763145.1 Aquisalinus sp.
CTCGACAAGCGCCCCAAGACACTCACTGTTTAACGACCAATATCCGGATTATTCCATGGGCCTCAAACTTATCCCTGAAGAGACAGACATCAAGTTCATGCAAATGCGCTGGATTGCGTTTGTTGTCTCAACCGTTGCTGTCCTCGCATCGATCACTGTTTTCTTTTTGAATGGATTGAACTTCGGGATTGATTTCAAGGGCGGCGCTGTTGTCGAAGTGGGGCCTGCCGAAGGTCAGGTTTTTACTACAGATGATCTGGCCACTGTCCGGAGCGCCTTGAGCGATCTGGGCCTCGGCACAATCAATGTGAGTGAAATTGGCGGTGGTGCTGATGATACAGCTGGCGGTATCGTCGCGAAAATTGAACTGCAATCCGGTGAAGTTGAGTTTACGGAAAAATGTCTGGCTGCAAAACCTGAGAATATCGGGGGTGACCTTGCCGAGCAGGCCCAGCAGATTGCGACTTCCTGTGTCTCTGCGACGCTCAAAGAAGTCTTGGGTGAAGACATCAGTGAACGACGTATTGATGTTGTAGGCCCGGCCGTTTCAGGCGAACTTATTCAAAAAGGTGTAGGCGCTATCCTTTTTGCTGTTGTAGCGATGCTGGCCTATATCTGGTTTCGTTTCGAATGGCAGTTCTCGCTCGGGGCCATCATTGCACTGGTGCACGACGTGATCCTGACTGTAGGCATGTTCTCCATTACGCAGCTGGAATTTAACCTGCCTATCATCGCGGCCCTTCTGACGATTGTCGGGTATTCCATGAATGACACAGTTGTCGTTTATGACCGGGTGCGTGAGAACCTGCGTAAATATAAAAAGAAGCCGTTGCAGGACCTTCTGGATTTCTCGATCAACCAGACCCTGTCCCGGACAGTCATGACCTCTGTCACCACGCTGATTGCTTTACTTGCACTGTTCATTTTCGGTGGCCCTGTCTTGCGCGGATTCACCGCTGCCATGATCTGGGGCGTGATCATCGGGACATATTCATCCGTCTTTATTGCGTCACCGGTTCTGCAGGTATTAGGTGTGAAGCGTGAGTGGTCGCAGCCTCAAAGCTGATATCGGTTATGGAGGCATCTGATCGACAGCGACAGAATGCGGCTTATTGTCTCGATCAGGTCCGCAAGTTTTCGGAAGACCGTTATGTTGCGGCTCAGTTCGCTGCAAAGCATCAGCACCAGCCTCTGATAGTTCTGTATGCGCTGGCGACAGAAATTCACAGGATACCGGCGAGTGTCAGTGAGCCAACCCTTGGGGCCATACGGCAACAATGGTGGCGAGATGCACTTGCTGAAATTCGCAATAACGACAACCCCCGCGCGCACCCGGTCGTGGAAAGCATCGCCCCCCTGTTTGAGGATACGCGTTCTGCGGCAGTCATTTCAGATACCATTCTTTCAATGATTGCCGCGACGGACGAACTTTTGTCACCAGGTGAGTTTGAGTCCCTAGGTGTCGCGCTGGAGTGTGCCTCACAAATATATGGCGGACTGTCTAAAGCTGCGCTTCAGGTGCTATCCGTTTCTGTCCAGCAGGAGACTGCAGACTTATTGATTGAGTTGGAAGCGCTTTACGTCGTCAGTCGTACTCTCGCCCAGCCTGATAAGGCTGTCGCTGATGCCGAGGTCCAGGTGGATACTTTTCAACAAAGGCTGGGACGCTTTGCCAGATCGACCCCCGATATTGCCGATCAGTTACGGCAAAAATGGCGAGAGAAAGCCAGCAAGATAGGACCAGTAGAACCCGAAATCATGCCAGCAGTTGTTCATCTTGCTCTAACACCTGGCTATCTCAAGCGGGTAGCTGGCAAAGCAGGTTACAATCCGCTCGCAAAGAGGCTTTGCCTCTTCAAAACCGTGCTGACAGGACGGCTCTGAAGGGCGTATTTTCAACAAATAAGGGTGTACGCAATCGCCGTTTTATCTGTTAGGGTAGATGAGGTGGGAAATTTTGCCGTGGGGGATCTATGGGCAGCGAAGTTTGGGCAATCGTATTTGGTCTGGCAGGTATTCTGCTACTGGCAGTGCTCATGCTGCCAGTCGCGAGCCGCACACGCATCCCGCATACGGTTATTCTTGCTCTGCTTGGGATCGCGCTGGGCCTCCTGATCCATTATCTCGGCGGAGTTGCAGATGCTGCGGCACATGGCGCTGGCCATGCTGGTGGTCACGCTGGCGGTGCAGCCGGGGATAGCGGACACGGATCTGAGCCATTCTGGCTGCAGATGCTGAATGCCATCGGCAGTCTTGAAATCACCGCTGATGTCATCCTGTTCGTGTTTCTGCCTGCGCTCGTTTTTGAAAGCGCGCTGTCACTGAATGTGCGCAAACTGATGGCTGACATCGGGCCAATCCTGTTCCTGGCGGCTATCGGTGTTCTCATCTCTACATTTGTAATTGGGCAGGCCATCAACTGGTATACCGGGCAGGGTTTGTTACTTTGTCTTCTTCTTGGCGCTGTGGTTTCCGCAACCGATCCCGTTGCCGTTATCGCCTTGTTCAAGGACCTGGGAGCGCCAAAGCGCCTTACCATTCTAGTCGAGGGCGAGAGCCTGTTCAACGATGCGACCGCGATTGTGGTCTCGTCGATCCTCCTGTCCATCCTTGTGATGCCAGGAGATACTGGTTGGCTTGATGGTTTGCTCCAGTTCTTTGTGGTCTTTTTCGGCGGTATCGTCGTCGGGCTTGTGCTGACCTGGATCGCCGCGCAGATCATGAAGCCATTCCGCCGACAGCCGATGGTGATCGTCACAATAACGGTCATCCTTCCATTCATTCTGTTCGTGGTCGCTGAACACTTCATGCACATTTCTGGCGTGATGGCCTGTGTCGCGAGTGGCCTACTCTTGGGCTCAGTGGGGCGGCGCATTATTCCGCCTCAGAGTTTTGAGGAAATCGAGCATACATGGCATCAGATTGCCTTCTGGGCGACCTCTCTCATCTTCGTCTTGGTTGGCCTTGCCGTGCCGCAGCTACTTGGCGGTAACCTGTTGTCTTATGCAGATGAAATCCTTTTCCTCTTTGTTGTGGCGACAGCCATCCGTGCTGCGATCATTTTCGGTCTGGTGCCGGTGCTCTCAACTGTCGGGCTTGCCCAGAAAGTAAGTGGGGCCTTTCGTACCATCATGGTATGGGGCGGTTTGCGCGGCGCGGTATCGCTCGCTCTTGCATTGATTATTCTGGAGACACCCAATGTCAGCGAGGAGGCCAAGGCCTTTATCGGTGTGATGGTCACCAGTTTCGTGCTGATTACGCTGCTGGGACAGGCAACAACGATCTCGCCTCTGCTTGCTTTCCTTGGCCTTAACAAACTGGAGCCTACCGATCAGGCCGTCCGTGACCGTTCCCTCATCAAGGCACTGTCGGATGTGAAGTCGCAGCTCGATGAGTTCGTCCAGGGCAGCTCTGTTATCGAGCCCGCAAAATTGACATCTGTTACGGATGTCTACAGCGAAGCACTCGAAAAAGCTGAGATCGGCGCTAATGGTGACAGCAAATTGTCAGATACCGACTGGCAGTTAATCGGTTTAGAGATGGCCATTGCGCAAGAGCGGCAAATGTATCTCCAGAAATTTGGAGAAGGCTTGCTTAGTTCCGGTCGATTACGCGAGACCTTGGCAAGTTTGGAGAGTGTGACAGAGTCCCTTTCCGACATCACACGCAATAATAGTCATAAGGCAGCTGACATTGCCATTCAGCAAGGCGTTGAGTATGCGCCAAACTTCAAAACGGCGATGGATTTGCAGCGTCGACTTGGTCTGACCGGCCCATTGGCAAAATCTCTTGAAAAACGCTTCGGGATATTGGCCCTGAAAAAGGATGTGCTGCAGGAACAGCGGCACACACGTCTACCGGAGATAACCGGGTTATTGCCAAAAGATGCTCAGGCTGGCTTTATTGACATCATGGACCAGCGTATTGCGCTTGTGGAAGAGCACCATAAGGCGTTGTGTCTTCAGTATCCTGATTATGCTGAGGCGCTGGAACGTGCAAATCTGGAACAAATTGGTCTTAGGCTGGAAGAGATCGCTTATAATAAGCTCAAGAGTAATTCGATTATCGGGCCTGAAATCCATAATGATCTGATGCGTGAGCTAGCTGCGCGTCAGGCGAGTGCGAGTCGTTTGCCAACTCTCAAGCTGGATCAGAATCCAGCTCACCTTATTGCCAAAGTGCCATTCTTTGCGGAGTTGCCGGAGAGCAAACAACAACAGATAGCGCGTATGCTGAAGACACGGTTTACTGTGCCCGGAGAAAATATCATCAATGCCGGTGAAGTTGGCGACAAGATGTACTTCATTGCCTCCGGTGCGGTTCGTATTCATGTACAGGATGACTTGACTCTGGGTACAGGGGATTTCTTTGGTGAGCTGGCATTGATTACAGATCAGCCGCGGAATGCCGATGTTTCAGCGCTCGGCTTCTCGACTCTCCTTGAGCTACACAAACGCGATTTCCACACCTTGTTGAAAAAGGACTCGTCTGTGAAACAACACATCCAAGCTGTCGCGATTGAGCGTCTTGGGCCTGATTTCAGATTTGAGTTGGCAATTTAAGCTGCTTTCTACCTGAATCGCTTCATTTGGATCTTTGTTCATGAATTCGGATCCCGAAAACCAGTATGTACATCACTGTCGGATAACTGACGATGGAGCAGTCATTTTTAGGTGTGATACTGATAGTACCAAGTGGCCATGGCTATCCTTGCATCCTGCCCATAGTATTGCCGTCCAGTCTGTGAATTATTTCGCGTCGGTTGGCGCATCTCATGCAGCAGGGCGCCTTGATCCAAAAAAATGGTCAGCCCTCACGTCATTGCAGTGGCAGACATTTACCCACGAGGATAACGCATTACCCGCAACCCACGGGGTTGTGGATCCGCAGCCAGATCCGGATAAGGCTGATTATGCAATTTCTCTTTTTAATGAGCAGGGAGATCCGGTTTACCGATTTACTGGTGCTGGCGTGGTCTTTCACAATCGGGATTTCAAGGCTTGGAGAGCGAAAGCGCGCGCCGAGATTATGAGCTTACCAGAGCCTGAGATATTCAACTACGCCGCGCCCGAGGTTGTCGGTGTAAGCCAGCCTGTCGAGAGCTTTGTCAGTGACCTTCTGCAGGAAGGTGACACCAGTAAGGTACAGGCGCTCGTCACTTCTGCGAACGGCTTCATGCCAGCACATCCTTACCATGATGGGTCAGGAGATCATGTGAATGCCGGGCATTTGTGCGATGTTGCCCAGCAGGCTGCTCACACGTTGAGGTATCGGGCTGGCAAAGAAGCAGCTTTTCCTGTCGCTGGCAGGGTGACTTTTAAAAGATATGTGGAGCTCGATCGTCCGTTTGAGGTCAGGCTTAAAGAAAACCTCACTAAAGCTGACATGATCAGTATTTCGTTCTGGCAAGGCGAGCATCACTGTGCTGACCTTGTCTTTCAGTATTGAGCTTGCTTGGTATTTGGTCTCCGCCAAATTGATGGCGTTGTAACCCTAATGACTTGAAACCTGTTGAGGTAATGTTCGTTCTGCCTGAGATTGACGGTCATATTTTTCACCAGGAAAACAGATAACCTGTGCTGACCTGGCAGAGGCTGTCGGACACAGGTCATTCAAGGGGCAGCGTTTGCAGTCAGGTTTGCCCTGATGACAGTAGGTTTCAGTCAACTTGCGCAATCCGTTGTAAAGAGCCGAAACTTCTTTGGCCTGCCAGTCAGCAGGGACACGGTTCATAACCTGACGGTCAAGAGCAGACATTGGCGCGCCCTTTTCTACAAGAGAAAGCCGCCGGGCAGCCTGTGCCGTGCGGGCATTCATGGTCAGAATTGTACGACGTAGTGTGCTGAAGTTCAGGGTTGCCGCACTGACTGTCGAGTCGACCCCCGGTAACTCTTCCAACCATTCACGGGCTGCAGCCGTAGACCAGCCGGCGAGGAAATCCAGCTCCAGCAGTCCATGCCGGTCTTCAATAGCCTGAAGAACACGGGGCAGGGTGACAGCTTTTTCCACAGCGCGTTCCACGCCATGCAGAACCTGCAATAAAACTTCAGGCGCTACATCACGCAAATCACTCCAGCGGGGATAGCGCAGGCGCATTCTCTGGTGGGCTGCCAGCGCAATTGCGGAGGGGGTATCGGCGCTGACCAGCATAAAGATGAGCTGGGAGAGGGGATCAGCATGTTGCTGGTCGCGTTGGGGCCAGGCGAGGCTCAGTCGGTCTAGAATTTCCGGCAGCCGTTCATCTATGGCAAAAGAAAGGGGCATCTGCATATTGATCACCATTTGTTCCGAATATGCAATATGGAACAAAAAAAGAACAAGTCAAGGGGTGAGCGAAAGTTTCTTACACCATCCCGAAGAAGGTAAAGTGTAACTGTTAGACGAGAATATCATCCGTAAGTTCAGCGATGGTAATGTTATTGATGACGAGTGTATCGCCGTTCAGGGCAAACGTGACGCTGCCGTTTGCCTCACTCATAAGATCTGTTGCGTTTGAGACATCTGTAAAGCCAAAGTCCGTGAGGTCCAGCATGTCCTCGTTGTCATTGAAGTCCATAATCGTCGTCTCGTCATGACCTGCGGCAAAAATGAACGTATCCGCGCCGCCTTTGCCAAGCAGCACATCAATACCGGCACCACCTGACAATATATCATTACCAGCTCGGCCATCTAGAAAGTCATCATCGGTGCCGCCATTCAATATATCATCACCCTGACCGCCGATCAGCCTGTCATTTCC
>JALEGM010000123.1 GCA_022763145.1 Aquisalinus sp.
CATCCAGAAGTGTTTGCTGAACCCAAAATAGATGGTTTGTCCGCCAATCTTAGATATGAGTATGGTGAGCTAAAGATTGGCGCTACACGTGGTGATGGCAGGGTTGGAGAAAATGTAACTGAAAATGTGAAGACTATAAATGACATTCCGCATACAATTGACATTGATATTCCAACAATAGAAGTTCGGGGTGAGGTCTATATGGCTAAATCAGACTTCTTAAAACTGAATACTAACCGCAATGATGAGAGCCGCGAGCCATTTTCTAACCCGCGGAATGCTGCTACGGGTTCTTTGAGGCAGCTGGATGCGTCCGTGACTAAATCAAGGCCGCTTAAGTTTTATGCTTATGGAGTTGGTTTGTGTGTTAACGAGATGGCCCATTCTCAATCTGATCTTTATGCTAAGTTAAAAGAATGGGGGTTTAAGGTAAATGGTAAGTCTAGAATTTGTGCAGGTTTGGGCGAAATAAGTCAGTATTATGAGGAAATATTGAGCATAAGAAAGGAACTAGACTATGAAATCGACGGAGTGGTTTGTAAGGTAAATGACTTTACGTACCAAAAACGTTTAGGCGAGCTTTCACGTAAACCCCGTTGGGCTACGGCCTATAAGTTTCCGGCTGAGCAGGCGACAACCATTCTTGAAGATATAGACATTCAGGTTGGCCGCACCGGCGCACTCACACCAGTTGCTAAACTCAAACCCGTGACCGTTGGCGGTGTCGTTGTCTCAAATGCCACCTTGCACAATGAAGATGAGATCGAACGCAAGGATATCCGCAAAGGTGACACGGTCGTTGTCCAGCGGGCAGGGGATGTCATCCCGCAGATCGTCGAAGTTATCCTGTCGGAGCGCAAAAAAAATTCAGAAAAGTTCGAGCCCCTCAAAGAGTGTCCGATCTGCGGTAGCCACGCAGTGCGCGATATCAATACCAATACCGGCAAGGAAGATGCTGTGCGTCGATGCACCGGCGGCCTCATCTGCGAGGCACAAGCGGTCGAGCGCCTGAAGCATTTTGTTTCCCGTCAGGCGCTGGATATAGATGGTCTTGGCGCAAAACAGATTGAGGCTTTCTTTGTTGATGGTTTGGTTCGAGAGCCGGCTGATATCTTCACTCTGGAAGCGCGGGATAAAAAAAGTCTGACGCCGCTCAGGAACCGCGAAGGTTATGGCGAAACTTCCGTCCGCAACCTGTTTGCAGGCATCAATGCCCGGCGTGCACCGGATCTAGCCCGGCTTATCTTTGCCCTTGGCATCCGCCACGTGGGAGAGACAACCGGTCGCCTATTGGCCCAGACATATGGCAGCTTTGAGGCTTTTCAGACAGCGGCCACAAAAGTTGCTGGGAGCGATGAGGCAGCCGCCGAGGAATTGATTGCAGTGGATGGCATCGGCGGCACAGTCGTGGCGGCGCTGGCCGACTTCTTTGGAGAGCAGCATAATATCGATGCCGTAGCCCGGCTGATGTCAGAAATATCCCCACAGGAAGCGCAGAAGGTGCAGTCCGACAGCGCTGTTTCCGGCAAGACGGTCGTCTTCACGGGCAAGCTGGAATTGATGACCCGCGATGAGGCTAAGGCCCGCGCCAGCGCTCTGGGTGCCAAAGTCTCAGGATCAGTGTCGGCGAAAACAGATATTCTTGTGGCAGGCCCCGGTGCCGGTTCAAAACTGACCAAGGCGCAGGACCTCGGAGTCCAGACCCTTACAGAGGAGGAATGGTTGAATTTAATCGGGAAATAATTAGTCTATTATTTCCGTAGACTGAATAATTTCACAACAGCCCAGACCGGTACAACAATGATTGCGCCAACCGCGATATAGAGAAGGGCGGTCCTGACGGTACTCCATCCGGTATCGAGAAAGCGTTCAGCCAGCTCATAAATGCCTCTGGCCAACCCTTCCCATAATTCAATCGGGGAGATACCGGCTAGCGTCAGTACAGCGCCGACGAGAAAGCTTGCCACCAGCAGCACGGAAACCGTGCGCAACTTGGCCCCGAAGCTGCCCGTCCCGCGAGCAACTGAGCCATTCTCAACAGAGGTGTTTTGATCACTCATCCCTATATATTAATCATTCTGCAGCAGGCCTGCAATGGGCGTAAAAAGTGCGCACCTGCCAGCAGAAATCAGCGATCAGCCTTGCTTCTGGATTTCAATGGCCGTCGGGAACGGGATATTTACACCTGCATTATCAAAGGCTTCCTTGATTTTCCGGTTCATCTCCCATTTGACAGCGAAGTAATCAGATCCGGCAAGCCACATCCGTACGGTGAAATCGACCGAGAAGTCGCCCAGATTGTTCACTTCAACCAATGGCTCTGGTGCATTATGTACGCGGTCATCTGCCTTGATTATCTCCAGGATAATATCGCGTGCTTTCCCAATATCGTCATCATACGAAATGCCGAAGACCATATCGAGGCGACGATTACTATTGGCCGAGAAGTTGGTGATCGTATCATCCCAGATTTTACCATTTGGAATAATGATCTTCTTGTTGTCCACAGTTGCCATTTCTGTAGTAAAGATAGTGATATCTTTGATTGTGCCTTCCTCACCACCGGCCTGCACATAATCGCCAATCCTGAAAGGGCGGAACGCCAGCAACATCACACCGGAGGCCACATGGCCAAGTGTTCCCTGCAACGCCAGGCCAATCGCGAGACCGGCTGCACCAATCACCGCTGCGAGACTGGTTGTCTGTACACCGAAACTGCCCAGTACCATGACAAAGACCAGAGCCAGAATAGCATAGTAGACAAGACTGGAGAGGAAGCTGATCAGCATGGAATCCAGTTTGCCGGTGCGCGTCATGACTTTGCGGATGCCAGACTTGATGCGTCCAGCAACAAACAGACCGATAATCAGAATGACAAGGGCGCTCACTGCGCTCATACCCCACTCTGCAGCCTTTTCCACCAATGTGTTCATCAGTATCTGAACGTTCTCTGGCGTGATGTCATTGGCAACGCCATTGTTCTCCTGCATCACATTTCTCCTCTCGTCGTTATCTCAGCGTCAGCTCGCAGCGGCCAAGCAAGTCTCTAACCACATTGTGCACGGTGACGCAGCGCATGATCCGCCAATACGCAGGCCGTCATGGCGACAGCAACAGGCACTGCCCGGATGCCAACACATGGGTCATGCCGACCTTTTGTGACAATTTCTGTCTCCTCGCCTGATTTGGTAACAGTTTTGCGTGGCGTCAGAATGGAGGAGGTCGGTTTCACGGCGAACCGCGCGACGATATCCTGTCCGGTGCTGATACCACCCAGCACACCGCCAGCATGGTTGGAGAGAAAGCGCGGCCCGTCATTGCCAGCGCGCATTTCGTCTGCATTGTCTTCCCCGGTTAGGGCGGCGGCCGCCATCCCGGCGCCGATTTCTACACCCTTTACAGCGTTGATGGACAGCAATGCCGCTGCCAGGTCGGTATCTATTTTGCCATAAACCGGTGCGCCAAGGCCTGCTGGCACGCCTTCCGCGACTACCTCAATCATCGCACCTAGGGATGAG
>JALEGM010000124.1 GCA_022763145.1 Aquisalinus sp.
AGACAGCTGATGGATTATCATTCATGCCATGCAACAGGGTAAAGACTGCGGCAGAGATGATGACTGCAACGATCAGCCCATGACGCGCGCCAACACTCTGAAAAAGCAAGCCGCGGGTCACGATTTCTTCTGTAGACCCCTGAACAATCCACCCCAGCATAAGAATAAGTAGTGGCCAAACCATCATCCAGCTTGCGGGAACTTCTGCTGGTGATCCTTCGGCATAGCCAATCGCCTGCATACCGAAGGCCATCGCAGCCATGCTGAGAAAGGCGAAAATGCCCCCCCGTGCAAATTTGAACAGCCCACTGCCAATCCCGTGAAACCCCATGCTGGCGATGGAGCGTTTTTCGAAAAGCCCAACCCAGAGGAAGATTGCAATCGCTGCAAAGAAGAAGAAGCCTATCAGGAACAAGCCTTGCTCAACTGAGCTGAGCGTCGCGAGATCGAGAGATGCTTCGGCTTCGGCCGCAGCTGCTTCAGGGTCATCGCTGCCGCCATTGCCGAGCATAGATAAAACAATGACTATAGCGAGACCAATTCCGCCAACAAGTTGACCGGCGATTGTTGAGAGCAGTCCTATGGGGACAGCAAACCAGGCGGCAGTTACACGCTTACCTGTTCGTGCAAATTCAAAAAAAAGATGCTGCTTCTGTGACATGCGATGTGCCTCCTCTGGCAGATGCCTACGGTTTCAGCCGTGCATTAACGGTCAGAATAATCATGACAATTAGTAACACGACGGCAACGGCAATGAAACTCGTTGAGAATGCGCTGGTGGTGGTTTCGATAGTCAGAACTTTAGGCGCGCGTGACAGGGCATTATAAATGACCATTTCTTCTCGGCCGCTATCTATAAGCGTGACACCGAATAGAATGTATAGTGCGAAATTCCAGGTAAGGTTGAAACCAATTGGCCCCCATAGGCTATTATCGAACACGGTATAGAGGCACAAGGAAACGCCAAGTATTCCAAAGCCGATAAAGTAAGCAGCTCCACTACCGCCATCCTCAAAATGCAAACCTGCAAATAAAGCTGATGCCAGTACAGCAGCGATTGGTAGGCCGTAATTCAAGCCGAGAGATTGGAGCAGAAATCCACGAAATAGAACTTCCTCTGAAATCGCTTGAAGGAACCAGGCTAAGGGAAGCAAGATTAGGGAGAGAAGTAGTGCTGCAGGAGGGTATTGAGGAAGCACTATTGTAACAGAAGCGTCGAAAAACACGATCAGAAAGGTTGTTAAAAGAGTGACTGTGAATAGCCCGGCCAGAATGCCCCTATGGAGTTTATTAAGGCTATTTTGAGCTATGCCGAGACTTGCGAACTGTCGCTTTTCATAAAATCGGACCCAAGCGAAGGTCAGAAAAATTATTAGCACTGCAAAGCCTGTGATGCTGATACCAGCATCAATTACACTGTACTGACTAGCAGTCGCGGCAAAGTTGCCCATGTCCTGTCGGTTTAGAACAGGGGAAAAGAGCGCGATACCGGCAAGAGCCGCACAAAAAAGAATACCGATACTGACCAGGACGGCCAGCCAGCCTGGCGTCTGGCGCTTGCCCGAAAGCCCCTTACGTAAAATAGGTGGCTTGACCATGTCCCCTCTCGCCACAACGATATGTTATAAAATATCTATGCCTTGGCGAAAAAATTTGGCAAGTGCCTGCGTATGAGTTTTGAGACAGACCAGTCTTTCATGCAGCTCGCCCTGCAATTAGCGCGCGATGCAGCAGAAAAAGGTGAAGTTCCGGTAGGCGCTGTTATTGTGGACGACGATCTGGAAACCATTCTGGCGGTAGGTAGTAACGCTCCTATCGCGGGTCACGACCCAACTGCCCACGCAGAAATTATCGCCCTGCGTCAGGCTGCGTTGCGCAAAAAAAATTATCGCCTGACGGGCACCACTCTTTACGTGTCACTGGAGCCATGTGCCATGTGTGCCGGTGCGATCGCCAATGCGCGCGTTGGCCGACTTGTTTTCGCCGCTGAAGACAAAAAAGGAGGCGCAGTGCTCAATGGTCCGAAATTTTTTGACCAGCCGACATGTCACCATAAGCTTGAAATAAGTCACGGCCTTCTGGCTGACGATGCTTCTGAGTTACTGGTCAGCTTCTTCCGCGCCCGCCGTTAGGCAAAAAAAGCAAAAACTTATGTGCCCCCCGCCTGTAGCTGCTATTGCCTCTTTCAACAGCGCTGCACACCGGCATAATCAAGCTGAGAAAAATCAGGAGAGGACCAGATGGATTTTGAACATTCACCCCGCGCCAAGGAATATATCGCCCGTGTATCCGAATTCATGGACAAGCACGTCTATGAAGGTGAGCGGATTTTTCACGAACAGCATGAAGCGTTTGGTCCAGGGGAAGGGCGCTGGAAAAATCCGCCTATCCTTGATGAATTGAAAGCCAAGGCCAAAGCCGAAGGCCTGTGGAATATGTTCATGCCAAACCCGGAGTTTGGGCCGGGACTCTCCATCACCGACTATGCACCACTGGCGGAAATCATGGGCCGTACTATCATCGGCTCGGAAGTCTTTAACTGCTCGGCACCAGACACCGGCAACATGGAAGTTCTGGAAAAATACGGCACACCCGAACAGCAGGAGGAATGGTTGAAGCCGCTTCTGGCAGGTGAGATTCGTTCTGCATTCCTGATGACCGAGCCAGATGTCGCTTCATCGGACGCCACAAACATTGAGACAGACATCAAGCTTGATGGTGATGAGTATGTCATCAACGGCCGCAAATGGTGGTCTTCCGGGGCGGGTGATCCACGCTGCAAAGTCTTTATCGTGATGGGCAAAACCGACAAGACTGCTGCGAAGCACGCTCAGCAAAGTCAGATACTCGTGCCGTCAGACGCGCCTGGCGTCAAAATCCTCCGTCACCTGCCAGTCTTTGGCTATGATGATGCGCCGCATGGTCATATGGAAATTGAGCTGAAAGACGTACGCGTGCCGAAAGAGAACCTCATCCTTGGTGAGGGGCGTGGCTTTGAAATTGCGCAAGGACGTCTTGGCCCTGGCCGTATTCACCACTGTATGCGGACAATCGGGGCAGCCGAAGTGGCGCTTGAGAAAATGGTCAAGCGCCTTGCTGCACGTGAAGCATTTGGCAAACGCATCATCGAGCATTCCATCTGGGAACAGCGTATTGCTGAAGCGCGTATCGACATCGAGATGACGCGCCTGCTTTGCCTCAAAGCAGCCTGGATGATGGACACTGCCGGTAACAAGGTTGCGCGCGGTGAGATTGCGATGATTAAAGTCGCAGGTCCACGTGTCGCCCTCAAGGTAATTGATGATGCGATCCAGGCCTATGGTGGTGCTGGCGTTTCTTCCGATGCTGGTCTTGCACAAATGTACGCAGGACAGCGTACATTGCGTCTGGCCGATGGGCCTGATGAGGTTCACTGCCGTGCTATTGCCCGCATGGAAATCAAGAAGCACGTCAACCAGTAAATTTAGGGGAGGGCATCATGCCTCCTCAGCTTAATGACGTTTTTGTTGGCAGGCCGACCACCATCTTTGCGGTGATGTCGGCTCTTGCCAATGAATACGGTGCGATCAATCTAGGGCAGGGCTTTCCGGATCAGGATGGCCCTGACGCTTTAAAAAAATTGCTGCCGAAGCCATAATAAAAGGCCCTAATCAGTATGCGCCGACAATGGGCCTGCCTGAATTGCGTCAGGCAGTGGCAGCGGCAAACAAGCGCTTCTATGATCTGGATGTAGACTGGCAGACCCAGACGCTTATTACGGCTGGGGCGGCGGAGTCTCTCGCTGCTGCTTTTCTGGGCTTCCTCCAACCAGGGGACGAAGCACTTCTCTTTGCCCCATTTTACGATAGCTATGCACCGA
>JALEGM010000125.1 GCA_022763145.1 Aquisalinus sp.
ACGCAGCAAAGCCAATGGTCGCGCGACACAGTAACAGTCGTCAATTGTGACAGTTCTGCCTTGAAAAACAGCAGCTTGCTGTTTGCTGACGGAATTGCTTTAGTATGATTTCAAAAGAAAAACGCGCCTAAACAAGGCGCGTCATAAGCCCGTATGGGCACCGGGAGTTTGCGATGAAATTGACTGCGGCTGTTTTGGGCGCCGGATCATGGGGCACGACTGTGGCCTCCCTGATCTCACATAATGTCCCGACAATCCTGTGGGGACGCAGTGAGACGGTCGTCAGGGAAATCAACGAGCAACATACGAACACGACTTACCTGCCCGGAGCGAAGATTGCCAAGGCCGTCAAAGCGACGACCGACATGGCGGAAGCCGTATCGCAGGCTGACATCATTGTGCTGGGCGTGCCGTCCAAGGCCATGCGTGATACGCTGGAGGAAGTGAAAAAATACATCCGCCCCTGGGTGCCAATCATCAGTCTGGCCAAGGGGCTGGAGCCCGGCACCCGTTACCGGATGACTGAAATCATCAAGGAAATGCTACCAGGGCACCCTCCAGGCGTTCTGACTGGGCCGAACCTGGCCAAGGAGATCATTGACGGCTTTGCGGCAGCCAGTGTTCTGGCCATGGAAGACGAGGTGATCGTTAAACAACTGCAACCGGTTTTCGGCAACGGGATATTCCGTGTTTATACCAATACGGATGTTATCGGGTGCGAGCTGGGTGGCGCTTTCAAGAACGTCATCGCCATTGCTGCCGGGATGGGCGATGGCTCCGGCGCCGGAATCAACACGCGCTCCACAGTTATCACACGCGGGCTTGCCGAGATTACGCGCCTTGGCCGCGTGATGGGCGGACGCGGCAGCACTTTTGCCGGACTTGCCGGCATGGGTGATATGATGGCGACCTGCACCAGTTCCCTCAGCCGGAACCATACGGTTGGCTTCAAGCTGGGCCAGGGCAAGAAAATCGATGAAATTATTTCAGAAATGAACCAGGTCGCTGAAGGTGTAAAATCTTCCAAGGTCGTCATGGAACTGGCCAAGGAATATGACATTGAAATGCCTATCTCACTGGAAGTTTATCGTGTCTGCCATGAGGGATCGACAGCCAGGATGGCCTTCCGCGGATTGTTGCGTACACAGACCGGCGCAGAATCTGAACCTGGATAATATAAAGCCATAGTGGCAAATGAGAGAGAGCCCGTGAACGCACCTGACATCTCCAGACTGACGAAAATTGACACCCCATGGCCGGATGAAAATACTGCGCCGGTGCATTTCATCCTCTATGCGGAGGAAAACTTCGAGTTTGATTTGCTGGAGCGCTGGATTGAAACCTCACGCCCAGAGGCAAGCGCAGCAGCGATTTCGCGGATGCGCGTGAAAAGTGATGCAGAGGATACTGCGACGCTTACGCCAATCGACAAATTCATCGAGGCACCACGCGATCATCTCATCGTTCCACTTGGGATTGTGTGGACCACAAAGGATGGTGAAGATGGTGCTACTTTAAAGTTCAGAGATTTCCTGTTCTCAGACAAGCTGGCCCCGACCAAACGGCGCAACAAAGAACGCGTGCTGGCCAGTGATCCAGCACGTTGTGTACTGATTGCCGGTGAAGCCGCCACAAAGCAATCTCTGGTAGAGCGCTTTGAACAAAAGTTTGTCAGCGACAGGAATGACAATGCGTTTGTTGAGTTTGTCGCCCGTCAAGCTGTGCTCACGGTTGAGCGTGAACAGCGCAGAGTACCAGGCGCAGGGGCCAAACTGCCACGATTTGTTGTGCCCGCGATCATGGCGCGACGAGACTTTCAGAGCCAGCTGCAGGAATTAGCCACACAAACCGGTAAATCACTAGAAGAAGTTGAAAGGCATGCGCGCAGTTGCCTGAACGAAATCGCCCCGACCCCGACACGGTTTTATGTCACGCTGATGGCAAAAATTATGCGCGGCCTTTGCGGCTTTGGATATGAAAACAAGATCGTTACCGACGAGGCCCGCCTCAACGAAGTACGAGATATGGTGCGGAATAACCCAACGGCCCTGATGTTCACCCACAAGTCCCATGTGGATGGCGCAGCTCTGATTGCGCAAACAAGCCAAAGCAATTTTCCGCTTGTTCACATGATTGGCGGTATCAATATGGCGTTTGCCGGCATGGGCACTATCGGCAAGAAGAGTGGAGCCATTTTCATTCGACGCTCTTTCCAGAACGATCCGATCTACAAAGCCTGCCTTCGTCAGTATCTGTCTTACCTTCTGGAAAAACGCTTCCCCGTCGGCTGGGCTCTGGAAGGCACACGGTCCCGCATTGGTAAGCTGATGCCACCACGTTACGGCATCCTGAAATATGTCACAGAGGCAGCGGAGAAGAATGGCATCGACAATCTCCACCTGGTGCCCGTGTCAATTTATTACGACCTCATCCCGGATATTGGATCCTATAAGGACGAACAACGTGGCGCGACCAAGCGCAAGGAAAGCCTCGCCTGGTTTATTGGTTATATAGCTGGCATGCGCAAACCTCTTGGCAGGATTTTCATGGCTTTTGGCAAGCCGGTGATCGCGCAACTTCCACCAGCGAATGATCAAAGTGACGATACGGCAGAAGATGCTGCAACCATACGCCTGCAGAAGCTCGCCTTTGAGGCTGCCGTTAACAGCAACGAAGTGACACCCCTTTCTTCTTCCGGTGTACTTGCTCTGACCATGATCAGCGCGGCCCCACAGGCTCTGACGGAAGAAGAAATCATTCAGGACCTTGAAGGCCTGCGGGATTGGGGTCGCAAACGAAACATTCCAATGACAGATGATTTTGATGATACTGGCACTCACAAACTACGGGATGTTGCACGCGCCATGATAAAAGTGGGTGTGCTGGAGCGCCATGAGACCGGCCTTGAACCGCTGTTCGGCATAGCGCGCGATCAACAATTCACTGTCAGCTATTACCGCAATACAGTGGTGCATCATTTTGTCACGGCGGCTATTGCCGAACTGGCACTGGCCAAAGCAGCAGAAGCCACGCCGGGGCATGTTGCCAACCATTTCTGGGATGAGGCACTCGGCTTGCGAGACCTTTTCAAGTTCGAGTTCTTCTATGCGCCCACAGAGCAGTTCCGCGATGAAATCAGCGCTGAACTGGCACACCATGATGCCAATTGGGAAGCGCAACTGAATGGCGGCGGTACAAATGCCGAGAAACTACTGGAGACGATCTCCCCCCTATTCGCTCATGGCGCGCTGAAGCCTTATATTGAGGGCTATAGCGTGATGGCAGAGGCGCTGATGCGGCTGCGTCCGGGTGATGACAGCGACGAGAAAACGCTTGTGGCCGCCTGCCTTAAACTCGGCAAGGCAGCCGTCCTCCGCAGGCAGATCACCGGCGAGGAAGCCATCGCCAAGCAGATCTTCTCTCATGCCTATCTGCTGGCAGAACATCGTGGCCTTGTGGGCGAGGATGCCCGCGACATGACAGGCCGACGCGTCGCCTTCGCGCGTGAGATGAACGAATTACAGCGCCGCCTGCGCCTGATTGAAGCGATTAACGCCCGCTGCCGCGCCATTGGCGGCCTTGGGGTTCAAGGCGTTGTGGAAGAAGACGGCTCAGTTCAGGTTTTGGGCCGAGGGTGAGAGGCACACTGATTCTTCAAATAGCATGGCACTTGCAGTTCCTCGATAGAGCCTATTTTTCGTCTAGCTCATACTGGATAGGCCATCGCCAACGTCTGTAGCGCCTTTGTCAAGAGCTGCTCGTCAGTGTCAGTACTTAACTCCCGGGCATAGGGCCCGTAATTAAACGCCATGATTATGGGTTGCCCGAAATACTTATCAAAATTGATCCAGTGATTGAAGTGCCCCATGGGAAGATCATTATACGGGGTAATGATTGCGCTGGTATTCTTATCCCAAAATGGTTCTTCAAAAAGGAGGTAGAGTTTATCCAGTACCCCCATGCCCATTCTGGATATGGCAGCGGTCTTCTCTACAGATAAAGGTGGATCAAAGCTGATTGTTCCACGCTTCAATACCCCAAGCGAGACAGTGACCAGCACTGCATCAGCTTCAGCGATTGGACCATCGACCGAGTGAAGCGTGACACCAGATGCAGTGTACGCAATTTGTGTCACCTCTGTAGATAACTGCACGTCATAATCTCCGGAGAGTGCTTCAAAGATTTGATCATAACCGCCTGGAAATTTTACATCTGGCCCTTCGTAACCAACCCCATATTCTTCATATTGCTCGTCAGTTTCTTGCTGATTCAATTCGCCCCAAGTGGCTCCCATAGAAAGTTCAGTTATTCCTTCAAGAGCCCACTTAGGCGCAAATAATGACAATATCCGGCGGCCATTCCGTCCCCTTACGACAAAATCACCGCCTGTTTTAATCCGCTCCGCCCCCACGGTATCTGCAAGCTTCGTAATGGGATTACCAATGGGGCCGTGAATCCAACTTGCCCCTTTGTCGAGTGGTAAGCCGAGACTTCGGTCCGTCCAAATACGCCCTCCTATACGATCTCGCGCTTCATAGACTGTTACATCACAGCCCTGCTCAGCCAGAAAGTGAGCAGCGGACAATCCCGCTGCCCCAGCGCCAATAATTGCAATCCTCCGGTGGGGGGTAGACAGAATGTGATGGGCATTGGCGAGCCCCGAGTCATAAGCAGCATGGACGGTACTTTGATAGTTCGGATTAAGCGCTTCCCCGCCGAAGTGCACGCGATCACCAATAGGTTCGGCAACCAATGCGCGATCTGAATCTCCCGATCCTTTTGCAATATGCGAATACGACCCATAAGCGAATGGATCGACACTCCAGTTTGTACGGATATACCCCTTCAAAGGCGCGCGCGTTTTGATATCAGCGAGCGCTTCAGGGCAGGCTGTAAACGCAGCAGCCCCCATACCGATCATGACTTCGCGTCTGTTCATTGATCCTCACAATTGTGTTTCAATTGTTCCTAATCGGTCCTTATCTCAAGAAAGCCACTTTAGCACGGATTAATCTGCGTAACTTATCAAGCGTGCTTAAAATTTGACACTGGGCTCTTACATTCACTTTCTTGATCGCTTACCGCGGCGTTCTAATTTTTGGGCAATATAGAGCGAACCACTGTATCGTTTTTTACGATTGCGACGATTTATATTATCTATTTTCCAGATTACCTGTGAGTTGCTAACTTCATTACACATTACCGTGACTGATTCGTTTGCTTACGGCCTATGCCGGCGGCAAACCAAAAGTAATGCCATCTGG
Source organism: Aquisalinus sp. (assembly GCA_022763145.1). Taxonomy (GTDB): domain Bacteria; phylum Pseudomonadota; class Alphaproteobacteria; order Caulobacterales; family Parvularculaceae; genus Aquisalinus. Next base: position 5,265 of record JALEGM010000125.1, read on the forward strand.
AGAAGAGAGGAATTATCATGCATTCGATATTGAAGACCTGCCTGCTTTCTGGCAGCGCCCTGCTAGTATTATCTATCGCGGCTTGCGGCGGCAAAAGCAGCGAGTCCCAAGCCAGTTCGGCGGTAGAAGCAGCTTCAGCACCGATCAAGGAATATTCCTCCGAACAACCGGGAATGGTCAGAATTGAAGAAGCCAAAAGTAATAATTTCTGGTGGCCTGAGCAATTGGATTTAGAGCCATTACGCTGGAACGATCCGACTTCGAATCCCTATGGCGCTGACTTTGACTATAAGGAGGCGTTTCTCAGCCTCGATCTGGATGAAGTGAAGCGTGACATCGAAGAGGTAATGACAACCTCTCAGGACTGGTGGCCAGCCGATTACGGTACCTACGGACCTTTCTTCATTCGTATGGCCTGGCATAGTGCTGGCACATATCGCACCTTTGACGGGCGTGGCGGTGCCGGTGGCGGTCAACAACGCTTTGAACCGTTAAACAGCTGGCCTGATAATGCGAACCTAGACAAAGCTCGCCGCCTCCTGTGGCCAGTTAAACAAAAATATGGTGCCTCGCTCTCCTGGGCTGATCTGATGGTGCTGACTGGAAACGTCGCACTCGAATCAATGGGCTTTGAAACACTCGGCTTTGCAGGCGGTAGAGAAGACGACTGGGAAGCGGAGCTCGTTTACTGGGGTCCAGAGCCAGAGATGCTTGGCCGTAATCGACATGGCGGCAACAATGGCAAGCTGGAAAAACCATTTGCAGCTTCACAAATGGGTCTGATTTATGTGAACCCTGAAGGGCCTGGGGGCAACCCTGACCCACTGGCTAGCGCAGAGCGCATCCGTGAAACTTTCGGACGCATGGCCATGAACGACGAAGAAACAGTCGCTCTGATTGCTGGCGGGCATACATTCGGCAAGGCCCATGGCGCTGCAAAACCCGAAGACTGCATCGGCCCAGAGCCTGCTGCCGAAGGCATTGAGCAACAAGGCATTGGCTGGAATAACAAATGTGGAACTGGTAAAGGAGCGGATACAATCACCAGCGGCCTTGAAGGCGCATGGACATCCAGCCCTGCTCAGTGGACGCATCAATACCTTGCCAATCTTTATGCGTTTGAATGGAAACAAACCAGAAGTCCGGCAGGTGCCATCCAGTGGATTCCAACGGATGAGGCCGCTGCGAACCTCGTGCCGGACGCGCATCGCCCGGACATTCGTCACGCCCCCATCATGTTCACCACTGATCTGGCGCTGAAAGAAGATCCGGCCTACCGGAAAATTACAACGCGTTTTCTGGAGAACCCGGAAGAATTTGAAGACGCATTTGCAAGAGCCTGGTTCAAGCTGACCCATCGGGATATGGGTCCAAGGTCGCGCTACCTGGGAACAGATGTGCCGGGAGAAACACTTCTGTGGCAAGACCCTGTGCCGGAAGTGGATCATCCGTTGATCTCCACCTCTGATATTGCGCAACTGAAGCAGCGTATTCTGGATACTGACTTGACCATCTCACAGCTTGTGAAAACGGCTTGGGCCTCTGCCGCCTCATATCGCGATACAGATGGCCGTGGCGGTGCTAACGGCGCACGTATCAGGCTTGCGCCACAGAAGGACTGGTCAGTCAATAACCCGGCAGAATTG
>JALEGM010000126.1 GCA_022763145.1 Aquisalinus sp.
ACGGGGCCAGCCTGGAGCGCCGGGTCTTCCGTGAATCTTCCATTTCCAAACGGATCAAGGCGAGCATCACGCTCGAAAGCGCTGCCGCGCTGGTGGTAGGTCTGCCCCTTGCCGTGATGATTGAAACTGCAGCGCTTACGCCACATCTGAGCAGCGCCGATATTGTGGAGACGGGTATCTTCCGCACCGCCATCGGTTTTGCAGTTGGTGGTGCCATCGGCCTGCTTGGCGGGCGCTTTTACAAATGGCTACTGAAACGCGAAAGCAGCTTTGCAAAACCCGCTATCACCCTTGCCGCCGGCATGCTGGCATTTGCTCTTGCCCCGCTCATTGGCGGCAGCGCAGTGATTGCAGTCTGTGCGGCAGGGCTATTGTGGTCAGAGGAGTCCGGCCTCAAACGCGCCGAACGGTTTGTGCTGCACAGCGGTTATGAGCAGATTGCCAAGCCTCTGGCCTTCGTCCTGTTCGGCTTCGTGCTGGGGCCGCGCCTGTTGCAGGCAGACGCCCTGATCATTCTGTTCTCTATCTTTGCGGTCACCCTGCTGCGGATTATCCCAAGGCTGATTGCCCTCAAATCCCTAAAACTGGCGACAGAAGAAGAGCACTTTCTGGCCTGGTTTGGCGGCGCGCCGGGCGCTGCCTCCGCACTGTTCCTGCTCTGCCTGATTGAGAGTCCAGCCCTTGCCGATCAGGATATCGTCATGACGATTGGTGCGACTTGCGTCTTCACGGGCGTCCTGGTGACGCGCCTGTCATCGCGCTCGCTGGCGAGCTTTTTCATCCAGCGCGCAGCAGCGGCAAGGCGCAAGCGCTATTACGCCTGACATCCTCTCCTTTTCCCTTACGCAGGCTGGCAAGGTATTTGCTCCTTCCCGGCTGACGCGGTAGTCTGCGCGCTGCTCAGGGAAAACAGCTTCATGGAAAATGCCACAGTTCTAGTTGATATCAGTGACAGGCGGGTTGCGCGCATCACGCTTAACAGGCCGGATGTCTGCAACGCGCTGAATGACGACATGATAAATGAGCTGAGCGCTGCGCTCGCCAATATCAATACGTCGCCGGATATCCGGGCGGTGATTTTCACCGGCGCGAACAACTGCTTTTGCGCCGGGCTTGATATCAAGTGGATGGAGCGCATGGCGCAGACCGGCTCTGATGACGTGTCGCGGCGGCTTGCGCACCTTTTGTTACAGATAAAGGATTTGCGTGTGCCGACAGTGGCCATGATTGATGGCCCCTGCGTTGGCGGCGGTGTGGCTCTGGCGGTTGCCTGCGATATTTCTGTGACGAGTGAGGAAGCCTATTTCGCCCTGCCTGCTGTTCATCTGGGCGCGATCCCGTCGATCGTGGCGCCGTTCATCATTGATGGGATCGGCGCGCATCTGGCGCGGCGTTATCTTCTGACAGGCGAGCGCTTCACGCCGGAACGGGCCAAGGAAATCCACCTGATCCACGCCGTATGTATGCGCGCGCAACTGGAGCCGACCGTTGGCGGCTTTATTGACCAGCTCCTGAAAGGCGGGCCCGCCGCGATTGAGGCGTGTAAAGACCTTATCTCTTATTGCGAAGACAAGACCCTGAACAAAAAACTGGTTGAAGATGCCGCCCGGCGCGGCGCGAAGCACCGCAAGAGCACCGAAGCGCGCGAGGGCCTGTCTGCCTTTCTGGACAAACGCAGCCCAAGCTGGGCGGGGGATGCGTAGCTAAAGCCACACACTGACTTTAATGGCCCCCTCTCCCTGCACTAGGCAGGCAAGTCTTCCTGAGTTTGGTCTCGCTTAAGTTCACCAAAAAACCCGATCACTTTACTTATCTTGCCGGAGTCATTGACTTCTACGGTGTCAAACCCTGTCATCACCAGTTTTTTCTCGATATGAATCCACCAGTGATAACGGCAGAAGTTATTTTGGAAACCGACTTCACTTGAGCGGGAATACTCAGCTCCCGGTACTTCTTCCTGTGTTTTACGTACCATTTTCAAAAAGGCATCATGCCCCATGATATTATGGCGGGGGTCCACGAAGTGGAGATTGTGTTCCAAAGCCGCGCTAATCAGCGTTTTTTGTTCGGATTCCGAATGCGTGTTCCACACCGCAAACATATTATCCAGGGACTGGATATAAGCAGACATAAGCTCCTCCATAAAAACAGACCAATGGTCTGTTTTTGCGAGATCGCATAAAATGTGTCAAGAGAGTTTATGGTGAGCCAAAAACAACGTTCAGAAAATACGAAGACGCGTCTCTTGGAAACGTTTCGGAGTAGCACACTCGAATTTGGATATGCTGCCACAACCATACAGCTGATTTTGGAAAAGACCGGACTTAGCAAAGGCGCACTATATCATCATTTTAAAAGCAAATCTGATTTGATGACTTCGCTTTATTTTCAGGAATCGCGAAGTGCATTTGAACGGGCACAATCGCGGATCAACTCGAACGAACCTGAGAAGTCCAGACTTAAAACTCTGTACCTTTCCTGGATGCAAGAAGTTTTGTCCCCTGATGTTTCCAGTATCCTGTTTGAGATCGGTCCCTCAGCACTTGGCCCAAAACGAGCTAAGGACATTGAGAATGAGGTCACCCTAAAACACATCCAGTCTATCTTGGAAGACGCTACCGAAAAGGGTGAAATAAAGCCGATAGATACCAAAATGGTCGCTGCGATGTTGAATGCACTGGTTGGCGAAGCTGCGCTTTATCGATTGCGCACCGAAACTGATACATCACATACCCTCGCAAAACTGTTAGACGCAGTCCTGGCGAAACTTTAGTGAGGGGAAATCTAAGTCGACGATTGATGGACAAACAAACAGAAACTTACTTCATTATCTTTCGTCCGCACCTTATCTATTACGTCCAGCCTCGCGCTTTGGCAAATCCTGGATCAGGACCTCAAGAGCGCGGTCCATGCGGGAGACGGTTTCCTGTAATTGCACGATCTCACCGTGCACTTCCTGTAACTCCTCGCGCAATTCGGCATTTTCGCGCACGAGCACATGCTCAAGATCGTCCGAGTCTTCCTCCACCACACGCACCACGATGGCCACGAACAGGTTGAGCATGGTGAAAGTAGCAATCAGCACAAAGATGACGAAAAATATCCAGGAGGATGGATGTGTTTCAGCCACAGCGCCTGCCACATCCGGCCAACCTTCCAGGGTCATCACCTGAAAAAGGGTGTACATGGCGGCGAAGACATCCTCGAACAACTCCGGATGGTCGAGGCCATAAAGATTGGCAGCGATGACCGCGAAGACATAGAGGATCAACACCAGCACGACGCCAACCGACATGATGCCGGGGATGGAGTCCAGCAGCGCGCTGACCACCACGCGCATTCGCGGCATCACCGTGACCAAGTGCAGCACACGCAACACCCGGAACGCCCGGAAAGCGGAAAACGCGTGCGGCAGGGCCAACACGGACATGGAAATGATGATGAAGTCGAAAATGTTCCAGCCATTGCGGAAAAACTGCCGCCGATAGGCGTAAATGCGCGTGCCCAGTTCTATCACGAAAATGGCGAGAAAAATGAGATCCGCCCGGTAAAGGAGCGTCGCATAGTCTGCCCGGATGGCAGGGATGGTCTCCATGCCCAGCGTGACAGCATTCATGACGATGAGCAGCAGGATTGTGTTCTGAAACAGCCGGCTTTCCAGAAAGCGGCGTAACTTTGCCGTGCTGGCAGGGAGGTTATCCGCCCCTGAGAGGGCCAATTCCTCTTGCGCGGGGTCGGCCTGGTGATCGCGGGTCATGACTTTGCTCCTGCTACAGGCTCCTGTTAAAAGCGTCTTGCCTCAACACGCGCCCTCTCCCCCTGACCACAAATGCCGAAATTTACTGTCGCTGGCCACCCATTTCCTGCCGCATGTTAACCACCTTGGCGAAAAAGGCTGTTATATCTGGCACATAAGGTAAATTCCGGCTATGGCGCCAGCTTGACCTGGTGAA
>JALEGM010000127.1 GCA_022763145.1 Aquisalinus sp.
ATAACGTGATCTGCAGGCAGGTTGATCAGTTTGGCAACTTCTTCGATATCAAACCCGATCATTGGGCATGAGTGGTATCCCATTGCTGTGGCCGCGAGCATGATAGTCTGCATAGCCATCCCTATAGAGCGCTGCGCTTCATCGCGCTGCAGCCAGTCTCGCCCCTCATGGAACGGCCCCATCCAGTTGACCAGAAGGTCAGCAACCTCTTTTGGGGCATTCGTCCAATAGCGGCCGGGAGATTTTTCCCATGCTTTCATATCGGCCGTCATCAGTAGCAGCAAAGAAGCATCCGTCATTTGCGCCTGATCGTTGCCATGTTCTTTGCGTATTTTCGTGCGCAAATCCGGATCTCTCAGAATCACAAAGCGCCAGTGCTGAATATTGAAGCTGGTCGGTGCCTTGATGGCAGCCTGGAGCAGCTTCTCTTCTTCCTCTTTAGTCAGTCTGTGACTCGCATCATATTCTTTAATAGATCGCCTTTTTTCGATTGCTTCAAATGCGTCCATGATCATCTCCTCAATTATACGTTATGCATAAACTACGTGGAACATTTCAAAGGAAACAACAACCAGGTCAGGCGCCCTCCTGTAATCACAATTCACTGAGCGACGCATAGAAATCTTTATGCACCTTGAAGGTTCTTTTTGAGGCCATAGCTAAATTTTAGAGAAGAGTAATTTGTTCATTTAATCAGCACGGTTAACCACTCACCCACGACAAACCCTTTGAACAGGTGAAGTTTTTAGAATTATGGTTAATATACGGAATTAAATTAGCAAGCTAAAATAGTTTTACTGCAGACCATTTTACACAACTTGTTAAAGAATATTTGATACTGTTTACACATGGAAAAGGCATTTAGGTATTTTTTTAATGGTTGGTTCATCGGTTTAGCCCTGTGGGCCTGTTCTATCATGTATCTGATCGGATACGACCTCTACATCTCGCGCGCCGCTTTGATGTTCATTGGCCATGAAGCATATGTCACCCGAGCAGCCATCGCCGCAGTTTTCATCGTACTGCTCATTTTCCTTTCCGTGCCCTTTGTTTCGGACAGCGTCAGCAATTCCCTCCTTGCCAGGATAATTGGCTACTCGCAGTACAAAAAAGTGGCCAGCATGTCCGCTCTGCAGCAATTCAGTCTAGTATCACTCACAGTCGGCATTGCCTTTGGCCTTACGACGACCCCCTTGCTCGCAACTTTATATAGCTAAGGGGTATTAGCTGTTACCAGGAAGGCATGCTTCAAGCACGTAGCGCATCGCTCCGCAACAGTAACAACGCGCACAGGCCCGTAACCGCTTCAAAGACAATATAAACCCAGAATTCAGCCGATGGCGGTCCTTCCAGCATGATGGCAGCAGCACGGGCGAAGATATAACCGCCCATATAAGTAATCAGCATGAAGAGTGCAGGTCGAGCATATTGCCTTACATTTAAGCTACCCAGAAGGCATAAAACAGCAATGCCAAGACTGACCCCGCCGTAAATACCACGCATCTCGAAACTGCCATTACGCCCACCAATTTCCATGCCCATGCGCGCGGCCAACTCGATTGGCTCCAGCAGCATGAGTGTTCCGAAAACAGCAAATATTATCGTCTGAAGCAGCAGGAATAATCTCAGCATTGTATAGCCTCCCTATAATCTTGCTATCAGATATAGCCCATAAATAGAAAAAGCCCCGCTCATGCTGAGCAGGGCTTCTGAAAACAAACTCGCAGAGGGTTTATTCTTCCTCGCCAGCCTCATCTTTTTTGGCTGCTTTCTTTTTGGTAGCTTTTTTCTTTGCTGGCTTCGCCTCAGCGGCAGGAGCCTCATCCTCATCAGGATCCTTCATCAGCTCGTCCTTGCTGACAGTTTTTTCTGTCACGTCGGCGCGCTCAATGATGTAATCGACAACGCGATCCTCAAACAGCGGTGCACGTAACTGCGCCAGTGCCTGAGGGTTGCCCTGATAGAATTCAGCGAGCTGCTGGATTGGCATACCGAACTGTTGCGCCTGCATCTGAAGGGCACGGTTCATGTCTTCCTGTGGCACTTCCACTTCAGCGCGCTTGCCAATTTCTGCCAACACAAGACCAAGGCGCACACGGCGCTCAGCGATCTTGCGGTATTCTTCTTTAAGCTCGTCCTCGGACTTTTCCTTGTCCTCATCATCAAGCTCTGCCTGCTGAACCTGCTGCCAGATCTGATCGAACTCAGCATTCACCATACCTGGTGGCAGATCGAAAGAATGCAGCTCGTCAAGCTTGTCGAGAATATGCCGTTTCATATGCAAACGGCTCTGACCGGAAAATGACTCTTGCAGCCGCTCCTTGACGCTCTCAGTGAGAGAAGAAAGATCATCAAAGCCAACATTTTTGGCCATGTCATCGTTAATCTCGACTGTCTCTGGCGCCTGCACTTCCGTCACATCGACTTCAAAAACTGCTTCCTTGCCAGCGAGATGTTCTGCGGCATATTCAGTTGGGAATGTGACGGAAACATCTTTCTTGTCGCCAGCCTTGGTGCCGACAAGTTGGTCTTCAAAGCCTGGAATGAATTGCGCCGAACCCAGTACCAGCTCGGTACCTTCAGCCTTCCCGCCTTCAAATTCTTCACCATCAATGCGGCCAACAAAGTCGATTATGAGCTTATCGCCGTCTTTCGCTTTGGCGGTCTTGCCCCGCGCTTTGTAGCTCTTGTTCTGATCGGCAATATTAGACAGGGTTTCGTCGATATCTTCCTGCGGCACATCAGCAACCATTTTGGTCAGCTGGAGAGAAGCGACATCAGCCGGCTCAATTTCTGGCAGCACCTCAACATGCATGTCATATTCAAGGTCCGCCTTGCCCGCGACGACATCGTCAATCAAGCCATCACGGAATTGCGGGCTTGGTGGCATGGCCGGTTGAAGGTTGTTATCTTCAAGCGCTTTCTGGCTGGCTTCATTGATCGTTTCCTGGATCAACTCACCCATCATGCCTTTGCCATACATCTTCTTCAGGAAGGAGACTGGCGCTTTGCCTGGGCGGAAACCTTTCAGGTGAACCTGTCCCTTCATCTCTTCCAGTTTGGCAGACAGTTTCCCGTCCAGCTCAGTGAAAGGCACCTTGATGGTGAATTCGCGTGACAGCCCTTCGCTGTTCTTTTCTATGACTTCCATTTCTCGTCGCTTTCTGACTTCAACCACTTGCCCCTTCGGGGGCCACAATTCTCACGGGCAAAATGCCCAAAACCTCTTTTAGACTGATAGAGTTCCTATCAGTGCGTTCCGTTCACGCTCCCGCTTTGGGAGTATTCAAACCGCGAAAATCTGGCCAGCGGCCAACCCGATTTGAATGGTGCGGCTGGGGAGACTCGAACTCCCACACCTCTCGGCGCCAGAACCTAAATCTGGTGCGTCTACCAATTCCGCCACAGCCGCAAATAACTTGTCCGGAACCGCCCTTGGGGCGAGCGCGCTTGTTTAGCAGAATTGCTCCACTTGTCGAGAGAGGATTGACAATGAAAATATCGAGGTATTCCGGCAGCCACGTGCCGCTTTTTCGCCGGAATAGTCCGGGACAGTTCACACGAATATCTGGTACACCAGCGCCTGGTAAAGGATACCTACTATCGTGAAACGCTTGCTGCTAATTCCTGCCGCAATCCTGATCCTGCTGCTTGTCGCAGCAGCAGGCCTTTACTTGTGGCGCAGCGCAATTGCCGAGCATTATGCCCGGCAGTCATTGGAAGCGCGCGGTTTGAAAGATGTATCTCTTTCAATCACCTCTCTGAACACCTCAGGGGTGGTGGTTGAAAATCTGAGCGCCAGCAACGGGCGCGATGGCACTCCCTCGCTACGCCTCAAACGCGCAGAGGCAACATGGTCCCTCAAGGACCTGCGTGACGGTAAGATCGAAAATATAACTCTATCCGGTTTGACCATTCAGCTTCGTCAAGAAGACGATGACATCCTGATCGCCGGCCTGCCTCTGTCGGACTTGCGCGGCACAAGTGGTCGTGCGGACGCAGGCAGCAATGTAACATTGGATGAGATCACAATTTCCGACACGACTATCCTGCTGCAGTCGAATTACGGCAACGCCGAACTCTCTCTGGACGGAAACTATGCACGAAATACTGGCGGTGCAGCCACACTGCAAGCCATGTCCAGTGATTTCCAGTTCGGGCCGACAACACTGCGGGAAACAGACCTTCAGGCGAGCGTATCCCTGAGGCCCGACCGCAGTTTCAATGGTGCTGCCTCAACGTCTCTGAGCGTTGAAAATAATGGCAGATCGTATCCGAATCTACAGGCGGCTTTTTCTTTTTCCGGTACAGACTTTCTGGCGTTGGCGCGAGATCGCAACGCCACAGAGGCTCAGGTAACATTCGACCTGTCCGCTCCGTCCATACCGCTGGATATGCTGGCACCTTACACGGACTATATAACTTTTGCCGCCGGGCAGATGCCCGAAACGAGCACCCTCTCTGCCCGTGGACTGCTCAAACTGGCCGGGGGCATTATCAGTCTTGAAAATATCAATGAAGACTATCTCTCAGCACGAACTGATACCGGACTTAACCTTGAACTGTCTGCCCCTAAAGGCACGACACTTGGTCGTTGGTCGGACACACGGTCCTGGCTCAATCTCGACTATGACATCAACGGCCTGAAAGCCTCTCCCGCCGGCGGACATATTGATCTTGGCAGAGAGCAGGACGGCCCTATCCGTATCAATACGGATTTTACGGCGGCAGAGTGGCAGGACAGGTCTTTCACGCTGGTGCCCGGCACTCTAAGCTTTACGGGCAATCTGGACGGTACGCACCTGTCAGGCGACGTACAGATCAGTGGCGGGCCATCCCGACTGGAAACAAACAATATGGTTCTGCGAAACCTGCCCGTTTCTGCCGACTTTTCGCTTGATGCTGACCTGGCAACGCGCACAGCAGAGATCACCGTGCCGCGCGGATGTATCGCGTTGCCCCGGCCTTCTGCCCGAACACGCAATGGCAGCTTCAACTTTACCAGCGCCAAATTCTGCCCGCCAAGTGCTGGCCCTCTGGTGCTGACAGCATATATTGATGACACAGGCACGTTTACAGCGCGAGCCGATGGCATCATCACAGCCAATTCTCTCGATACAACTGTCGGCGAAACCAGCATCACTGGCAGGCCGCCACGGGCAATTGTCAGTCTGGATATCAATGGCCGCACAGCCACTGCCCGGACAGGGCTTTATGGTGGTGACATCCAGATAAACGAGCTGATAAATCTCTCGGGCATGAATGGCAACGGCCTTGCAACGTATAAGGATGGCGAGGTCAGCATAAGAGGCAATATAAGTGACGTGTTATTGACAGACTTGCGCGAGCCAACCTCTTTCTCTCCGCTTGCCTTTCAGGGCACATTTGCTGTCCAACAAGCACAAGCCACCTTCAACGGCACCCTGGCCATTCCCGGTGTGGAGAGTTTCTCAACCATGGATGGCCGTTACGACCTGCGCGCCCAGGACGGCCAAGCGCGCCTGACCTTTGGACCGCTTACCCTGAACCCGGACGGTTTTCAGCTTACAGATGTTCTGCCACCCCTAAAGGGCTTTGTCGAGAATGCCGGCGGTCCGATCTCCGGCACGGCTCTTCTGAAGCTGGCCCGAGAAGGCCTGCAAACGGGCGCAAACCTGAAAATCGATGGCATTAGTTTCAGCGGCCCGACACCGGCGATAACCCGCACCGGTAACCTCGCTCTTACCGCAGACTTTGATGGCCTTCTACCTCTGAAGACAAGCGGCGTGCAGACGGCAACGATTGGCCTGATTGATCTTGATGCTCTGAAACTTGAAAACGGCGAAATTCAGTTCTCAGCCCCCGGCGATGGCACCATGCAGGTCCTTTCTGCCGTCTGGCCCTGGTTCGGTGGCACCCTGAGCATCAAAGACGCCATTGTGCCACTTGATGGGAGCAGCATCAGCGTTCCGATGAGAGTGCAGAACATCGATATTTCACAATTACTCGCCTTTTTCGGCGTGAACGGTCTCAGCGGTGCGGGACGACTGGATGGAACTCTTCCTATTATTATCGAAAACGGCAACGCCCGGATTGAAAACGGCACATTGCGCGCCATCACGCCCGGCAACATTGCCTATGAAAGTGCGGCCTTGCAGCGCGCTGCCGAAAACGCCGGTGCAGGTGGAAAGCTTGCTTTCGAAGCGCTGCGGTCTTTTGACTTCGACCAGCTTGTGTTGACGATCAATGGGGATCTGGCAGGGGACATCAATCTGGGTCTGCGCCTTGAGGGGCGGACCGATCTGGAAGGCCTGACCAGCCAGCCAATAGACAACACGGGCATTCACTTCAATATCAACATCAATGCCCCGCTTTCCGGCCTTGTCCGCCAATTCGATCAACAGCGGCAGAGCAAGCAATCTATTTTCGATGACTTGGTGCGAGAAAAAGGGTTAGAATTGGAATTTGGAGATGCTGAGCGGGTTCAACCCTGAAGAAAGGGTTATTCTCGCGATTTTGTGACCACTTTGCCATGATCTCGACACCTGAGACCTGCAGAGTGCATGGAGGAGAAAATTTAATGGCCCTGCCAGATATGAAAAACAGACCCATTTATGCGCCTGCCGCCCTCTTCGCGACCACCGCCCTTCTGGCCGGCTGTGCGACGGTGAAGCTGGAAGCACCGGACAAACCCATTGAGATCAATCTCAATGTCAACATCACCCAGGAATTGCTCATCAAGGTCGATAAGGATGTCGAAGACCTGATTTCCAGCAATCCGGACATTTTCTAAGGGAGACTCCCATGCGCTTTTCTATCAAATCCACTCTTGTTGCCGCTGGCGCAGCTATCACCATGTTTGGCGGCCTGGCTATGGCTCAAAACACAGTTATCGAGAACGCCAAGGATCAGTGCCTGATTGGCGAGCAGTCTGACGGCTATCTGGGTGTTGTAGATGGCAAGACCATTTCAACAGAAATCGAGCGCGAGATGCGTTCTGTCAACAACCAACGTAAAACAGCTTATGCGAACATTGCCGAACAGCGAAGCATCACTGTGCAACAGGTTGGCCAGATCGCCGCTGCCAATCTCGTCGAAAAAGCAGGCTCTGGTGAATGCGTAGAAGCGGCTGATGGCTGGGTACGCAAGCCTTAACTCGTTTCCGGCATATTGCTCGTACACAGAACTGAATACCTATCGATGTAATGGGCGAGTTAAAAGAGCTTTACATTGAGCAAACTGACCGACCTTCAGATTTGGAGGCGGTTTACGCGCTCAGATATTACGCGCATATCAGTGCCGGTCATAAGGAACTACTCCATTATTG
>JALEGM010000011.1 GCA_022763145.1 Aquisalinus sp.
CGGAAACAGCAAACGAGCGTTTCGAGTTTCCCGTCACACGCGTGGTTGTTGAAAACATAGTGGCCGGTGACCAGGCACAGACAGTCACCATTCGCGGCAGGACAAAAGCAACGCGCTCCGCCATTCTTCGAGCTGAAACAGCCGGACAGGTATCAGCAACCCCAGCGCGCGAAGGCAGCTTTGTCAAAAAAGGCACAGAGCTCTGCCGTATAACACCTGGCACGCGTAACGCTGGCCTAGCTGAAGCTCGCGCTGCTTTCGATAAAGCGAGCATTGATTACAATGCCGCCGTTGAACTTTCACAACAGGGATACTCATCAGATGCAGCGGTCGCAGCGGCCCGCGCAGCGCTTGATTTGAGCCAGGCAAACCTGACACGCGCTCAACTGGACTTTGCAAAGACTAAAATCACAGCACCATTCGATGGCGTTCTTGTGGAACGGCATGTCGAGGTGGGTGACTTGCTGACGATCGGGTCTGCTTGCGCCAGAGTTTCACAACTCGACCCTATCATCATAACCGGGTCCGTGTCCGAGCAGGAAGTGCGGCGGCTGTCACTTGGCTCACCTGCAACCGTGACTGTTTCGGGGGGCGATGAACTCGAGGCAATTGTCACACTGATTTCACCAACCGCTTCAGATATGACCCGAACTTTCACAATAGAGTTGGAGGCAAAAAATCCAGCCAGCCTGCCGGATGGCCTGACAGCGAACGCAGAAGTCATGCTGGGTAACAAACCTGCTCACCTGGTTCCTCGAAATGCTCTTTTGCAAGATGACTCTGGTGAGCTTGGTGTGCGGATTGTTGAAAACATTTCTGCTGATAATGGACATGGTAAGGTCCGCTTCGTGCCTGTTGCAATTCTTGATGACGTCACACAAGGCGTTTGGGTTGCAGGTCTTGATGGGAGTATCGATTTAATTGTCCGTGGTCAGGACTATGTGAAGCATGGTCAAGAAGTACAAACAGCAGCTCCCGGCGACGTTTTAACGACAGGATAATCTCATGACTCATCTTGTCGATATCGCATTCAAACGTGCCAAGGTAACGCTTTTAGCGTTGGCTTTGCTGGTTTTCGCTGGCGTCAATTCATTCAACACAATCCCGCGTGAAGCAGACCCGGACGTGCCATTACCGATGGCCCTGATCGTCATTCCTCTGCCTGGCGTATCGCCTGAAGATGCCGAACGACTACTGATCAAGCCAACGGAACTTGAACTACAGTCTCTTGAGGGTGTCACTGAGATGAACGCCCTCGCATATGAAGGGGCGGCACAGATTCGGCTTGAATTTGAACCTACAGCGAACATGGATCAGGCGTTAGTCGATATCCGCGAAGCTGTAGATAAAGCAAGCAGTGAGTATCCAGCTGAAACCCTTGAACCGGTGATTGAGGAATTCAATGCACAGCAAATGTTCCCGATCATATCAATCACCTTATCGGGTGATGCACCGGATCGAACACTTTATCAGACCGCAGACCGGTTACAAAAAGCTTTGCAAAACGTACAGGGCGTTCTTGAAGTCGATCTGGTTGGCAATCGTGACGAGGTGCTGGAGGTCGTCATTGACCCTGATACCCTGCAATCTTACGGCCTGAGTGCACAGGAAGTTGCCGCTTCAATCCGTAATAACAATAGTTTGATTACAGCAGGCTCTATTCGCTTCTCTGATGGGGCTTATGCCGTCAAGCTACCCGGCCTGATCCGAAGCGTCGAAGAAATGCAGTCAATTCCGGTGCGCAGTGATGGCCAGAACGTTGTTCTTCTAGCAGATGTTGCAGATATTCGACGGACTTTTGAAGACCCTGACGGGTATGCGCAGTTCAATGGTGAGTCGGCGGTCGGTCTGAATGTTAGTAAGCGATCTGGTGCAAACATCATTGAGATGACCGAAGGCGTAAAACGCGTGACGGAAGAAATGGCCGCATCATCTGACTGGCCAGGCTCTATCCGCTATGAATTTATCGGCGATCAGTCATACTTCGTTGATACAATCCTGAAGAGCCTGACAGCGTCTATCGTTTTGGCCATTCTTCTGGTGATGATTGTCGTTGTTGCTGCCCTCGGTTTGCGCTCAGCAGTAATGGTGGGTTTCGCCATTCCTTCCTCTTTCCTGATCGGCCTCGCCCTGTTGAATTTGTCTGGATACACCCTGAACATGATGACCATGTTCGCCATGGTTCTCTCCGTTGGGATGCTTGTCGATGGAGCGATCGTTGTCGTTGAGTTTGCAGACCGACGCATGACCGAAGGCGCAAGTCGCCGCGATGCCTATGCCAGTGCGGCAAAACGGATGTTCTGGCCAATCGTGGCCTCAACCGCGACAACTCTGGCGGCTTTCGTACCCTTTCTTTTCTGGCAGGATGTACCGGGGCAATTCATGCGCCTTCTGCCAATTACCTTAATCTTTATCCTGACAGGTTCAGTTTTTGTCGCATTGATCTTTCTGCCGTTGTTCGGCTCCTTCTTCGCAATTCCGGAAGCGGTGAAAAAACGCCTGCACATGAAGGGCAAAACCGACAGCGACAAAAAAGCTGACTTCGACAGCATCGACCCGACGACCTTGCAGAACATTACTGGCCGTTATGCACGCTTCATTCGCTGGATATTGCGAAAACCTCTAGCCACGCTGGTTACAGCATTCATTGTGCTGAACTTCTGCATTTTCATGTTCAGTAACGCCACCCCCGAATCAGAATTCTTCATCCGTGGTGATAGCGAACAGACCTATATCAATATACAAGGACGGGGAAACATCTCGGAAGAAGAGAAACTCCAGATTGCAAATGAGGTCAGAGAAAAAGTCGACGGCCATTATGCCATCGAAAGTATCTACACGCAGACTGGCCCAGCCCTTAGCCGTGGCAACAACTCACCTGTCGAAACGATTGCCCAGCTAAATATCGAATTGACCCATTATGAGGACCGTGAGCATAGTCTGGTCATCCTCGAAGAATTCAGGGAACTAACCGCTGGATTACCAGGAATCGTTCTGGAAATAGGCCAACCTGAAAATGGCCCTCCGATTGGTAAGGACGTACAGGTTGAGATCGTCGCCGAAGATGAAGCGAAAGGGCGCGAAGCTGCAAGGCTTATACGAGAGTTTGTCAATCAGAGCACGGTTGAAGTAAATGGTCTCGAGGTACCAACCTATATCGACATCGAAGATAACCGGCCTCTACCCGGTATCGAATGGGCTCTGCAGGTAGACCGGGAACAGGCTGGTCGCTTTGGCGTATCAGTCGACGACATCGGTGCAGCTATTCAGCTTGTGACAGACGGATTGCTGATCGATAAATTCCGGCCAGATGACAGTGACGAAGAAATAGATATTCGCATCCGGTATCCAGCGGATGAGCGTACTATCGCAGCGCTTGAGGACGTTAAGATCCAGACCCAGTCAGGCCCATTACCTATCTCCAATTTCGTTGAACGCGTGGCGCAACCTCAGGTCGACCGTGTCACCAGACGTGACAGCCGACGCGTGCTGGATGTGAAAGCCAATGGCAATACCAATGTTTCAGGACACCAGGTGAGCCAGGACCTTGCGATCTCCGTTATGCAGGAATGGCTGGACACAGGTGAACTGGCTGAAGCAGTGGGGCCAGGTGTCTCCTGGGCTCTTGTGGGGTCTACTGAGGAACGCGACGAAGCCTCAACCTTCTTTGCAGGGGCAATGGCGGCAGCCATGTTCATGATTGGCCTGATCCTGCTGTTACAGTTTAATTCGTTCTATCATGCGGCCCTGACTCTTTCAGCTGTCGTTCTATCCGTATTCGGTGTCCTTTTGGGTATCGCCCTAACAGGGCAGTACATCTCCGTCATCATGACTGGTACAGGAATTGTGGCGCTCGCCGGTATTGTTGTGAATAACAATATTGTGTTGATTGATACCTATCAACACTTACGCAAAACAGGTTTGTCAATTGAAGAAGCAGTCATCCGTACTGCCGCTCAAAGGGCGCGCCCAGTTCTCATGACCACGATTACAACAATCATGGGCCTGTTGCCTATGGTCTTCGAAATCAATGTGAATTTCCTGACCGGACAGATAGGTATTGGTAACGCTGTTTCTGACTGGTGGGTGCTACTTTCCTCGGCAGTTGTTTACGGCCTTGCCTTCTCCACTCTGCTAACGCTCGTCCTGACACCAGTAATGCTGGCTGCTCCGAGCCAGATACCCGCAAATGTGATGACTGCATGGCGTGAAATCCGTGACTGGATTAATGAGTTGCGTGGTCACCAGACGCTTCAACCACAGCTGCAAGGTGGAACCAGGCAGAGCGCTACGGGTTCTCAGGGCAAGACTGATGATGACTATCATCGGACAGCCGCTGAATAGCAGCACGGATGGTTGAAATGACAACGGCCAAGGATATCCGCAGTCGAACCATATTTCCGACCCTTATACTTGAATGCACAGTTCCAGAGGCGGACCGCATCAACGCAGAGCTCAAACAGGCAATCCTCAAAAAGAAATCGGAGGATCCGGGCATTCACCGCTCAAACTTTAATGGCTGGCATTCAAAGGATGACATCCTGCAATGGGGCGGCGACGCGATGCGCACGGTTGCAGTAGCCGCGATAGAAATGTGTAATGGCTATACGCACGATAACGGTATGCAGGATAACGAACCTCGCTTCAGCTGGAGTATACAAGCCTGGGCGAACGTCTCACAATCAGGGGCTTCTAATCAATATCATGCACATCCCGGCGCTTTCTGGTCTGCGGTTTACTATGTGGATGATGGTGGTGAGAGCGGCACGGGACATCTCGTGCTACAAGACCCACGCTTTCCGCTCAACAAGATGAATGCGCCTGATCTGACAGTTAGAGATAACAAGGGTAATCTAGAGCGTACCGAAATTTCTGTTACACCAAAACCAGGGCGTATGCTCGCTTTTCCCTCTTGGTTGACGCATGGTGTCAGGCCGCATGATGGTCAGGCTGAACGTATCTCTGTGGCAATGAACCTCATAGCGACACCAATCGCCAAACCAGCCAGCACTTAAGCTTGTATTACTCAGAGGTATCTTCTTCCTCATCCTCGGGGACAGAGAAAATCTGCCCTGGATAGATCAAGTCAGGATCACGGATTTGGTCGGCATTGGCTTCATAAATAATGGTGTATTGCGCACCTTCACCATAAATGCGCCGGGATATAACCCATAGGGAGTTTCCAGGCTGCACAATAACATTACCATCCTTGAACTGCACATCGCTGTAGGAAGCCCGCTCGAATGGGACTTCAAGAGCATATTCTGGTTCACCAAATTCATCGAGCTGAATAACCTGCAGCGTATATCGCCCAGGCATGATTGACTCAGAAACGGACCAGCGGCCATTCTCATCGGCTGTTGTCTGCCCGATAAAACTACGATTGGCATAGATCGAAACAGTTGCGCCTGGTGACGCACGGCCAGCAAAAACAACGCTCCCGGCATCATCATAATCGATAGTTTCAAGGGCCAACGGGCCAAGGCTGACATCGGGATCGGTAGGACGCTGCAGCACTTCACTGGCACCGCCTGGTGTTGTGCGCAAAATCAATGGCTTATCACCCGGGCGCTCGGGCACATAAATCACGATTGTTTCATCAGACTTTACCGTCAAACCATCCGTCGTGGTCATTGAAAGCGTTAACTCGACAGGACCTGCATTTAATGGGGTATCGGTATTGATAGCCCAGCTACCATCACGACCGGCCGTTTCTGTTTCCAATGGTTCCTCATTCGCAAATATCGTCACCTCCGCATTTGGAGCCGCGATACCGGCGATTACAGCAAAACCACTTCTATCAACGCGGACAATATCAAAACGGGGGGGCTGAATGCCTGGCTCGGGTTCCGGGGTGAGGTTCTCATCTTCCGGAACAGGGGCTGTGATTTCAGGCGTCTCTGCTGTTGGTAGCCAGCCATTTTTCTTGGCTACGAAATATCCACCAACGGCTAGCAAGACCAGAAGCAGAAACAAAAAGATGACGCGCATTAAATTGACCCTTCAGATTGAGAACCGGCGGGTTTATTGCCAACACGATTCCGCTTATCCATTATTGTCTCTGGCACACCTTAGCATGTCCTGCTAGCAAGGCCAGCAGGGTTGAAAGCAGAAAAAAATGACCAGACTGAAATCTTTATGCGTTTATTGCGGCTCCAAAATGGGAGATCAGCCTGTTTTTGCAAACGCAGCCAAAAGACTGGGCGAACAGATGGCCGCGCAACAGGTGCGCCTGGTTTATGGTGGCGGCAAGCTGGGCCTCATGGGGACAGTTGCTGGCGCAGCACGAGATGGTGGCGGCGACGTTTTTGGTATCATCCCCAAATTCCTTGTCGATATGGAAGGCATTTTAGAAGGTGTAGACCACGAAATCGTCGAGACCATGCATGAGCGCAAGATGATGATGTTCGAACAGTCCGAAGCCATTTGTACGCTACCCGGGGGCATCGGCACACTGGAAGAAATTATCGAGGTTCTGTCTTGGGCGAGATTAGACCTGCATCGCAAACCGGTTGTGCTTTTGAACATCGAAGGGTTCTGGTCCCCCCTCGTTGAACTGCTCAATCACATTATTGATCGCGGGTTTGCGTCAGAAGAATTACGCCATGACATCGTGGTAGTGGAGAAACCGGAAGATGTTATTCCGGCAGTTGAAGAACGCCTTCTAAGTAATCGACTTTAGGCTTAGCAGCTAATCAGGCTCTATTCCCCCGAAATCTGGCGCGGGCTTTTTCAGCACCAATCAGCTTGAAAATGACGGGCATGTCCGGCCCATGCGAAAGCCCGGTTAGCGCCAGACGTAACGGCATGAACAGTTGCTTTCCCTTGCGTCCTGTCTTGTCTTTCAGTGCGGCGACCAGACTGCCCCAACTATTATCATCCAGTTGATCAGGTACAAGTTCCGCCGCCTCGTCGGTAAATCTCTTGTCCTCAATAACCGGGTCAATCTCTGCACGGATGATATCTCGCCAGCCTGTTACATCCTGAAGCTTGGCTACATTACCGCGCACTGCAAGCCACAATGCTTCATCGATATCTTCCGCACCCAACCGTTGAGCAACGCGCTCATAGGAAAGTTCATGTAGTATTTTGGCGTTAAGCTGTTCTAATTCCTGAAGGTCAAATCGCGCGGGCGCCCTGCCCATTTTTGCAAACGAGAAGTCCTCGATCAGATCATTTATGTCACTCTTGGGTTGTACCGGGTCTGCCGTACCAAGGCGCGCCAGAAGGCTCGAGATCGCCTGAGGTTCAAGCCCTGCTTCCCGCAATCCTTCAATGGATAACGATCCCAATCGCTTGGACAAACCTTCACCATCCGCCCCGACCAAAAGAGAATGATGGGCAAATACAGGCAAATCGCCAGCACCCTTGAAGCGTATCAAATGTCCGAACAGTTCAATTTGCGTGGCCGTATTAGTGACATGATCTTCACCGCGGATCACATGGGTGATGTTAAAGTCCACATCATCGACACAAGACGGCAATGTATACAGATACTGCCCGTCCTCACGAATAAGTACTGGGTCCGAAACGGCGGATGTATCAACCTTCACCTCGCCTCGGATGAGATCCTGCCATTCTACCGGCTGTTGTGAGAGCTTCAAACGCCAATGCGGCCGCCTTCCCTCCGCTTCAAAGGCATTCTTTTCGTCATCAGTCAGGTCTAATGCAGCTCTGTCATATACCGGTGGCAAACCCCGCGCGCGCTGCAGTTTACGCTTACGGTCGAGTTCTTCTGCCGTTTCATAACAGGCATACAGCAGCCCTTCATCTCTAAGCCACGCAGCTGCGGCATCGTACTCGTCGAAGCGTTCAGATTGCCGCGCAAACTCCTGATGCGTGATGCCGAGCCAGCTCAAGTCTTCTTGAATGCCATCTTCATACTCTTTTGTAGAGCGCGCCTGATCCGTATCATCGGAGCGGAGCATGAAAATGCCGCCTTCTTTCTGAGCAAAAAGCCAGTTGAAAAGTGCCGCACGGACATTTCCAACGTGAATTTTTCCGGTGGGAGATGGCGCAAATCTAACTTTTACCTGAGACATTCAATTTACCTGATTTTTGAAGCTGACGGCCATAAAGGCTGAAATGGTACTGGTCAACAAAAGCGCTAGCGATCCCGAAAGCCATTCGTGATCGGGTAGCGCCGATCGCGTCCGAAGTTTCTCACTGTGATCTTCGGACCCGGCGGGGCCTGTCGACGTTTGTACTCAGCGACATAAAGCAGATGCTGAATACGGCGGACAACTTCTTCATCCTGCGCCGGACGACCATTAGCGCCCGCTATTATCTCGCGCACAGACAGCTCATCCTCAACAAATCCACGCAGGATATCATCCAACTGGTCATAAGGTGGCAGGCTATCCTGATCTTTCTGATCTTCGCGTAATTCTGCCGATGGGGGTTTGGTGATGATATTTTCCGGGATCACGCGACCATCAGGTCCAAAACTATCATCGGGTTTGTGCTCATTGCGCCAGCAGCACAAAGCAAACACATCCGTCTTATAAACATCCTTGAGCGGATTATACCCACCATTCATGTCGCCATAAAGAGTAGCGTACCCGACAGACATTTCTGACTTGTTACCGGTTGTCAAAACCATTGGACCGAATTTATTCGATATTGCCATCAACAGAACACCGCGTATGCGGGACTGGATATTTTCTTCCGTCGTGTCTGCTGTAGTGCCAGTAAAAGTCTCTTCAAGCATTCTGGCAAACGCATCAACTGCTGGTTCGATGGCGATGCTCTCATAAGATACACCCAGTAACTCTGCACACTGCTCTGCATCAGTATGGCTTTCACTAGCTGTGTAACGGGAAGGCATCATAATACACCGCACCCGATCCGGGCCAAGTGCATCAACGGCAATCGCTGCAGTGAGAGCAGAATCTACGCCACCGGAAAGTCCAATTACAACACCAGGAAAGCGGTTCTTGTTGACGTAATCCCGCACCCCCATAACAAGCGCCTGATAAATGAGAGAATACTCTGCTGGCAGGGTAGCTTCGGGACCAGTGTTACACGCCCAGCCACTATTTGACCTAGTCCATTCCGTAGGCAGAATTTCTTGTCGGAATGCTGGGAGCTGGAAACCTTTACCGCCGGGCTGCCGGACGAAAGAAGCGCCGTCAAAGACAAGTTCATCCTGTCCACCAAGCTGATTGACAAAGATAACAGGCAAACCTGTTTCCTCCATACGCGCATCAGCAACAGTATAGCGCTCTGCATGAGCCGTCACCCGGAAGGGAGAACCATGCGGAGCGATAAGTATTTCTGCACCCTGTGCCGCCAGTTCTGCGGCAGCATCGGGATACCAGAGATCTTCACAAATCATCAGACCAAGCTTTATGCCCTTGAACGTAACCGGCGTAAGTCCCTTCCCGGCGCGATAGCGCCGTGGCTCATCAAAGACACCATAGTTAGGTAGTTGCGTTTTATACACAACGGCGGCAATTTTTCCGTCTGCGCAAAGGATGGCAGCGTTGAAAGGTTGTCCGCCCCCCTGCTCGGTTGTGGCCCATGGTGCGCCAACGATCATGGCTGGTCCATCATCCGAAGTCATCGCGGCCAACTCTTCCACTGCCGCACGGCAGGCGCGTTGATAGGCAGGTTTCAGTACCAGATCTTCCGGTGGATAGCCGCTGACGATGAGCTCCGGCAGGATCATCAGATCAGCGTCTTGCTGTGCTGCCACCTCACGAACTGCAAGAATTTTTTTTACGTTCCCGTCAATATCTCCGACGGTTGGAGCAATCTGAGCGATACTGATTGTGAGACTATTGGCCATGGCGGCTATGTAAGTGCCTTCCCCGAACCGTACCAGAAAAATCTACTGCACGCGCAGCAAGCGATCCTGATCAGAAAAGGAACTCGGACTCCTCTGGTACTCGCGAAAATGCAATTTTTGCACCGAGGTAATTCAGGTCGAGACCCATCTGTGACGCAAGAGTGACGTAACGCCCGGAGGGCGGTCGCGTCCGTGCCTCACCACCCAGTTTTGCCATTCTGTTTTCAAGATCCGCATTCATTTTATCCAGAGCTGTCCAGAGTTTCTCACGGGTCTGCTGACGCTCTGACACCTGCTGCTCCGCGAATAAGTCCCCTTGCATTATCTTCGGGTCCCCAGCGAGTGCTAAATCGTGAAGGAACACTGAGACATTGCCAAACCGGGTTCCCCCATTACCATCGCGCAGATCATCCAACTGCGTCTCGAGAGACTGCCACAGGTTATCAATGGCCTTGAGAAACCCGTACGTATCCTGTGACAAGGGAAATCGGCGTGTACTACCCCAGCGACCGCCAGGACCATTGCGCCCGGAACGCATTCGGATATTGATCGTAAGCGCCCCGGCAAACCTCTTATAATGGCGCAGACGGCTCGCAGCCTTCATGAGCAACGCAGTTGCTACCACTTTAGCCCCACCGATGGTTTCATGCTCACCACCAAGTACGCGACTATGACCGATCATCGACTTTTCAGGTTGATCATCCTCATAGACTTCATAACCATGCAGCGAATACCAGAAACGCTCACCCTGCTCTGATCCCCAAATTTTGCGTGCCTGTTTTGGCTGGAGGTTCCAAACACCCATGAAATCAGTAACCCCAGCCTTCTCAAGGCGCTTCAGGACACCCGGCCCAATACCAGGGATCTTGCTGAGGCGGATATCCTCAAGCCGATGTGGCAGATCGCTACTTTCCAGCGCAGTCAACCCGTCGGGCTTATGACTTTCTGCCGCCAGTTTTGCCAGCAAACGTGATGGCGCAAAACCAATCGACGAGCGTAATGATGGCCCCACATTCTCAAGGATGCCCCGTTGTACCTTTTGCCCGATTGCCAGTGCAGATGTCCGCGATGCCTCAGATGGGGCCAGACGACATGCCCACTCATCAATGGAATAGACTTTCGTGATGGGAAGGTGACGCTCCACTTCTTCTTTCAACAGCTTGTGGACCTGCACATAGCGATCATGCCGGGCATGACGGATGATGACATCAGGGCAGAGCTGGCGCGCTTCCCTTACGGACGTACCACGATTGATACCGAATTGCCGCGCTTCATAGCTCGCAGCAATCGCCATCGTATGCTCGGACTTGAGCGGGACCACAATGAGTGGCCTGCCCCGTGCCGCCGGGTCATCATTCTGCTCAACCCCGGCAAAATAGGCGTTGAAGTCGATAAAAAGGTATTTGAGATCAGACATATGCTCACCAATATAGCGGGAACATATAGTGAACAATCAAACTCGGGTCAATCGGTATGAGTCCCCAAAATGCTAACCCCGATAACGGTCAGCACTATAGATCCAAAAACGGATTGAGCATCCGGCCGAACCGACCAGTCAGGCGCAATGGCGCATCAGTAACGGCAAGACAGATGCACTCCCCTGTGCGATCAACAGATGGCGCGTGATCAGTGGCCGGGTCAGCAACAGACAAGTCGCCCACTCCGCAGGTGCCATTGTGGTCAGAGAAAGAACCCTTGAGGATCAGGGTCAATTCAAGCCCTTCATGGGTGTGCTGTGGCAATGTCATGCCTGCAGCCACCCGCAGGAGACGCACTTTGGTTTTGTCTGAACGGTCAGAAGCCACATATTCGGAATAGCCCGGCAAGGTGGTCCAGTTCAGGTAATCCAGTTCACGAAGAGTCTTGGCGCCAAGATAGTCACGCAGTGGATTTGGCAGAATGATATCCTGGTTCTTGAGGTCACCCGGCAAAACTGGCTGTGAAACCGGCTTACTTTCAACAGATGACGTCTGCGCCAACACATTCTCCAGAACGTGTTCACCGACCGACGTTTCCACAGCAGACATGATCATAGCACCGCCGATGGCCTCCAGTTGCTGAACATGCGCCTGACATTGCGGGCACATGGCGATGTGTGTCGCAATTGCCAAGCTTACCCCTTCCGACAAACTGCCTGCGGCATAATCGCTCAATAACTCATCTGTGGGATGCACATTGGGCATCTTCAATACTCCTTCAACACACTGCGCAACTTTTTAAGCGCCAATCGTATACGAGACTTTACAGTCCCGTCGGGCGTACCTGTCTGCACAGCTATTTCCTGGTGGGATAATCCCCCAAAGTAAGACAATTTCAGAACAGCCAGTTGTTCTTCTGGTAGTTCTGACATGGCTTGTTTCAGAATCTCTGTCTGTCGCCCCAGATCGACCTGTCTATCAGGATCATCAGGTTCCGGAGGATGCAGGGCGGGGTCATTTTCATCAAGCTGGTGACGCTTTTGCTTGCGGAACAGGTCAATCCTGACATTCCGAGCAATTGTGTAAATCCATGTGGAGACAGCAGCTTTGGCAGGATCATATTGAGCGCGGCGCGTCCAGACGCGTATCATGACTTCCTGTGTCAGGTCGTCAGCAACGTGATCCTCTGTGGTCCCCTGCATGATAAACGACTTCACGCGAGGCGCCATGACTTCGAACAACTCAACAAAAGCCGACTTGTCTGAGTCATCCCGCATGGAGAGCATCAGATTCTCAAGATAGGGAGCAGAAAGCTGTTTACGCGACCCGGCAGGCATAGCCCTACCATGGCCGAAGCCTCCCGAAACCACAATGCCTGCACGTACTGAACTCATTTCCTGAACCCTACTCGCCTAATCTAATGGGCGTATAGCTCTCCATCGCTGGCAAAGCCTTGTTGCAGCTTTCCAAGGGCGGCTTTTTCAATCTGCCTGATGCGCTCTTTGGACAAGTTGAGCTTCTCACCGATCCCGGCAAGGGTCATGCGTGTTTCATCGAAGAAACGGTGTTTGATTACAGCTTGCTCGCGCTCGGACAGCTTGTTCAGCTCAAGGCTGATGCGATCCTGCAACTTTTCTTCATCGATGGCGCGCATCACAGCCACATCCGGAGTTTCACGATCATCCTCCAGCATGTCCTGCTTCTCAGTGGTGGAGTCATCTTTCAAGATAACGTTCAGAGACGAGTCCCTGGCCGACAAACGTGAGGTAGCAACATCAAGATCCTCAACGGTGACCTTGAACTTATGAGCCACATCGGTCTTCGTTATCTCACCCCGATCAGCCTGCTCAATCATTTTACGGATGCGCCCCAGGTTAAAGAAAATGCTCTTATGCGCATTCGTGGTCCCAACCCGGACCATCGACCAGTTGCGCAGGACATAATCCTGGATTGAAGCCTTGATCCACCAACCGGCATATGTAGAGAAGCGAAAGCCTTTGGCAGGGTCGAACCGTTTGGCCGCCTCCAGAAGACCAATGACGCCTTCCTGAATGAGATCATCAATCGGCAAACCATAGTTCTTAAACTTCATTGCCGCGGCAACAGCCATGCGCTGATGAGCGAGGATGAGCTTGTCGAGGGCGCGTTTGTCGCCCTTTTCCAACCAGCGTTCCGCGCAAAGCTGCTCTTCTTCAGCTGTAAGTATCTTTTGCTCGAAAGCTGTCCGCGCATTTTCGCGGTTAAAACTATTAAAGTCCATCCCGTCACTCCTTCTCTAAGTACAGTACGCACGGGACAACAATCTGGATCACTCCGGGGACAAGTTTTTTTGCAAAAAGGGCAAAAGCGGGATTAGCGCATCTGGCGCGCTATATCTCAAAAGAGTTCTTCTTGGAGCAATGATGAAAAATCGACGCATAGCCGTTATTGGTGCCGGCGTTGCCGGCCTCTCCTGTTCCCAAAAACTGGGCAAGGCCGGTCATGACGTCACCGTATTCGAGAAGAGCCGAGGCCTTGGGGGCAGGGTTGCAACACGCCGAACCCCAGACGGGTTGTTTTTTGATCACGGCGCCCCTTTTATCAGTAACCCCAATTATGCGCCTGAGCTTGAAACGCGGCTAACCGGTGATGAGTTAGTGAATGTCTGGCAAGCTAGACCTGAGAATGCTGCATATGTCGGTGTGCCTGCGATGAATACATGGCTGAAACCACTAGCCGAAAATCTGACCGTTCAGCTACAATCAAGAATTACGGAAATAACTGCGACAGAGGATCAATGGCGCCTCACCGTAACTCGTGACGATGGCACAAACAGTTTTGAAAACTTTGACCAGATCATCAGTACAGTGCCCGCACCACAAGCTATGGAACTCTTCGGTGCGTTACCGGGCTTTACTGGTGTGTTTGATAAGGTTGAGATGACACCCTGTTGGACATTGATGGTAGCATTTGCAGAACGGTTGGACATACCTCTCGACTTTCAGGAAGCACCGGGCCCTGATGTTGCAAAGCTGATGCGCAACTCAGCAAAACCAGGCCGGGAACCACTACCGGATTGCTGGGTTCTGCAGGCAACCGAGAAGTGGAGCATAAGCCATCTGGAAGAGGATAAAGAAGCTGCTCATCAGCTTCTCCTTTCAATTTTGCAAGATATTGCAGGATTTCCCCTACCGACACCCGTGTATAAGACGGCGCATCGCTGGCGTTATGCCCTGACGAAGAATGCCTATGGCGTCCCCTTCCTGCCGCATCCGGACGGATCAATTTACCTTGGTGGCGATTGGCTCCTGGGTGACAGCATCGCACATGCCTGGCGCAGCGGCAGTGCTATCGCGGATGCTCTCATACAGACAGATTAGCTGATCAATCTGACAATCTAGCCTTGATGAACGCATTCATTCGCTGGCGCGCTTCTTTGGCCATCGGAATGGGCATGGCGTCAAAGGCATGAATACCGCCAGGATAAATATCCAGCTCTGTGGCATGCCCCGCCTGTAACCACCGCTGCGCCATAAAAAGGCTATCATCCAGTATAGGGTCCAGAGTACCCACAGAGAACAATGCCGGTGGCATATCAGAAAGATCTGCATAAAGAGGGGAAATGCCGGGATCGCGCTTAGCTTCCCTGTCATATTGATCCGGTGGCAGAAGGTTGTCCCCAAACCAGGTGCATACTGGTGTATCAATAATCAACAACCGATCACCCCAGTTTCGCAGAGATGGCGTCATCGACATATCATAGATGCCATAGACGAGATTGGCTCCGGCAAAGCCAGTAAATCCGTGTTTGTCACGCATTCGCAACAAAGTGACAGCACACAGGTGGGCGCCGGCACTTTCGCCACCGATGACAACCCGCTCAGTACCAAACTCGGATTTCATATTCTCAATCAGCCAGCAAGCCGCAGCTTCACAGTCGTCAGGTCCGGCGGGCCAAGGGTCCTCCGGTGCCAGACGATACTCAACACTGACAACCGCAATATTCATTTCCAGAACCATTTTCTCAAACATCTGATCATGACTATCGGCAGATCCAATCGTATGGCCACCACCATGAATATGAAAATAAATCCCCTGCGGATTATCTGGCTTGAGAACGCGGATCGGAACCTCAAGGCCATTGGCCGTCGCCGTCTGCCACTCAGCCATATCGGAATATGGCTCCCGCGCCAGTAAGCCTTCGCCTCTTTTGCGCGCCTCACGTACGGCCGGTGCCCCGACTTCCCAAATGCGTGGCAGCTCCTTCATCATTGCTTCGAGTTCAGCAGTAGCTTTCGCTGTTTCTGGTGCAATGGCTTCTTCCGAAAATACAAAGGGATCAATAATCAGTTTTCCGGTCATGCTGAACTCCTGTCATTCGTGTCTTCAGTCTTGGTGGCGCGCCTGCCCCAGTAATCGCCATGCATAAATAATCATGGCGAAGGCTATTATAGCGGAGCAGATGAATGGTGTCTGCGGGGATGTATCATAAAGCGAGAAAGCGATAATCGGTGCGATAATAAAACCAACGGCGAAAAATGAGTTGGCAAGGCCAGCAGCGGCTCCTTGTTCATCTGCTTTCACGCTGAGTGACACTGCTGCGTTATACGCCGGCATGATGATACCAGTGCCAAGGCCAGCCAGCATGAGGCCAAAAACAATCGTGCCGAAGTCACGGCCAAGCGCGATGATCGCATGGCCAACCAGAACCATCGCAGGCGCGATCTGTAACAAGAGCCACGGGGATAGTTTCAAGCGCTGTACGATTACCAATTGAGAAAACAGTGAGGCCATAGAGCTGACCATCAAAGCAACGCCCAGATATTGGGATGCCGTTAGCTCATCAAGTTGCAGGACATCAAGCAGGTAGAACCCGATAAGCTGGATTGGAATCACCATCAGCAAGCCACCGCCGGCGCCGTAGATGAAAACTGGCCAGAGGCGCTTATCCGTGAGCTGCAATTTGCGTTGATCCTCGCGCACCACAGGTTTGCTGCGCTCTGGCAGCCAGATAAAGATAGCTGCAAAGGACAGCACCGAAATGATCGTGACGATATAGAGCGGTACTACTGGACCAAACTGAACGGTGGCACTGCCAATGCCCGGACCGATACTGGCCCCCAGACCAAAGGCAGCAGTTAGACCCGCGAGACTGGCGGTTCTCTCTTCCGGCGCCGTCCGATCTGCCACATAGGCCTGCGCAGCCGCCGGACCCGCTGATACAAAGATGCCGTGCAAGCTACGAGAAAGCACCAAAAGTACGAATACGGCCATAACCGAGATCACACTATTGAGCCCCAGCTCCAACACGACAGCAAGCGCACCAATGGAAACAGCGAACATACCGACGCTCAAAAGAATCACCGGCTTTCGGCCCAAAACATCGCTACGCCTGCCCCAGTATGGGCTGAAAAAAACCCACATGAAGGCGGATACTGTGAAGATAATACCCACCTGAATATCCGCCAGACCAATCGAACGGGCAATCGGCGGCAGGATCGCGAACAGAATGGTCTGCCCCAGACCAAGGCAGATAATGCAAAGCATCAGAATACCTATAGCCCAGCGCCGCTCACCCGGGCTTGTCTCAGGGTGTGGCGGCAGCGGGTCGGAGTCGAGCCTCGGTTCAGTCACAGCTGGCACAATCGCGCTTGCCGAAACCTTATCCTCAGCTGAAGGCGTATCTTCTGCAATTATGTCATTTTGCTCGCGCATGAACATGCCTGACACCGGCCCGCAAAAGAACACAAGCGCTAATCGCAGCGCCCTGTGCATAACCGCCATACACGCGATTAACGCGCCGTGGCCCTCGAGCTAGGCATTTTAATCGCCAGGCTGTATGGTCGTTCCGGGGCCTAAGGAATGTTTCATGAGTTTTGTTCGCATCTTCTCCATACTACTTCTGGCTATTATTCTGCTACTTGCAGGCTTCGCTTATCGAGTTTTGACAGAGAGAGACTCCCTGGAGGTCTTTCTTGAAAACGATCCCGAAATTCGCGCGCATCCCGACTATCCTGTGCAAGTCAAGGATGTGTCGGCGCTGGCAGATCAGATCATCATTGAAAAAGATGTCTGGGTGGAGATGCGCGACGGGACGCGGCTTTCTGCCAATGTCTTTCGCCCGAATGCACCCGGACAGTATCCGGTAGTCATGGCGCTCACCGCCTATGACAAGAACAAGGGGCCAGATCAGTATCCCAAATTGTTGCGCA
>JALEGM010000128.1 GCA_022763145.1 Aquisalinus sp.
CTTGCAGATAAGATAT
Source organism: Aquisalinus sp. (assembly GCA_022763145.1). Taxonomy (GTDB): domain Bacteria; phylum Pseudomonadota; class Alphaproteobacteria; order Caulobacterales; family Parvularculaceae; genus Aquisalinus. The sequence goes on from JALEGM010000128.1 coordinate 17, forward strand.
CTGACGTTATTGCCTTTCTTGAGGCAACAGGGATCATCTCAAATGACAGCCGACCATTGAACGAAGTGGAGTTTTATACGAGTCACGAAGCGTTGTTGTTGGGGTATGAGGAGGCGATGACGCGAGTCGATTCCACAACAGGTAGGTACTATGATACTTCTGCGCACTTGGTCTGGATAGGAGATAGAACGCGCCAGCCAGATGGAGCCCATGTGGAATTTGCACGCGGCATCAATAACCCAATAGGCATCAAGTGCGGGCCAACGCTACAACCATCAGAGCTGATGCAGCTACTTGATATTCTCAATCCGGATAATATAGCGGGCCGAATTGTTCTGGTCGCACGGTTTGGGGCAGATAAGGTTGCCGCTGGTTTGCCCAATTTGATCCGGCAGGTGGAAGCTGAGGGGCGGAAGGTTGTTTGGTCATCAGACCCGATGCATGGCAACACAATCAAGGCTGAAAATGGCTATAAGACAAGGCCTTTTGACAGCATACTGAAGGAGGTTGAGACTTTCTTCGATATTTGTCGTGCCGAAAATGTACACCCTGGCGGTGTACACTTCGAAATGACTGGTCAAGATGTCACAGAATGTCTCGGCGGTGCGCAGGCAATCTCAGTAGAAGATCTTTCATCACGATATCACACGCATTGTGATCCACGCCTAAACGCAACTCAATCTTTGGAGTTGGCTTTTCGTTTGGCGGAAAATTTACGTGGTGTGCGCGCGAAAAAAGCGGCCTGATTTCAGACCGCTTTGATCGCGCTCAGAAGCTAACTAGCTTTCTTCTCCAACTTCTGGAAACTACCCAATCCGCAAGAGCCTATGTTCATGCCTGTACTGTTATCTACGACAGATATTAGCTCATTCCGACAAAGCTGTGATAGAGTTGTCCTGTATTGAAGACGAGTATTAATGCCGTCAGCATTGCTACACCTGCCGCTTACCTCGTTCAGGTAAAAATCGTTACGACCGACGCGCACCAAAAAATTTCTGTCGTCCAGTGGTTTTATCTGGTCAATCCGACGCAGCGAAATGCAGCTTTCGGTTTCGCCTGTCTTTTCAAACCCGGCAAGCGCAGCAGTCACTTTGTCCTCGTCAGTATCAACTCCTGAACTTGTGCATGCGCTAAGGACGAAGGTGCAGGCTGCTGAAACAATAACAAAATTTTTCATTACTTTCTCCTTCGTGGCCATGGGCAAATTTAGGACGCAACGGCAGGCCACTCATTTTAGCCTAGCGCACCAACGCGCAACTGCATAATCCTGCTAGGTACCAGGCTCAAAAAAAGGAGACATATCGCGGGGTTGTGAAATACGCCGAAACAAGATTTGACAGATTTGGGTGAACCATTGGCATTGCAAGGCAGGCCATTGGTTTTATGTTGCGCTGCAATAGAGGTAAGGTTGCGTAATATGGTTATCAGGACGGGTATTGCTGGCGCCGGGGTTTTCGGCGGCTACCATGCGAATAAGTATGCCGAGATTGATTCAGCAAGGTTATACGCTGTTTATGATGCGCTGGAGGAACCAGCCAACGTATTGGCCGCAAAACATGGAGCTGAAGGCACAACCAGTTTTGATGCTTTCCTTGACAAAGTTGATGCCCTGACGATTACCGCGCCTGCTAGCTATCATTTTGAGTTGGCTGAGAAAGCTCTTTTGGCTGGGAAGCACGTGTTGGTAGAAAAACCGATCGCACTGAACCTGGTAGATGCAGATCGGCTTGTGGCACTTGCTGAGGAGAAAGGGCTGGTTCTCCAGGTCGGGCATCAGGAGCGCTATGTGTTTGAGGCCTTTGGGTTACTGGCACGTCCTGCGCCGAAAGAGGTTCACTCACGACGCCTCAACAAGTTTTCGGGCCGTGCAATGGATGTCTCGGTTGTCTTTGATCTGATGATACATGATCTCGACCTGCTTCATCAGGTAGCAGAAGGTGAGGTAGATGAAGTGACGGCTACGGCTCGTTTTGAACATGGTGATCATTCTGACCATACGCAAACCCGGATTACTTTTTCCGGTGGGCTTATTGCAACGCTTGCGGCCAGTCGTCTCGAAGAAGAGCCGGTGAGGGATATGCGCCTCGTTTATGATGATGGTGAGATTCATATCAATTTTCTGAAGCGGGAGGTCACCAATACGACCGATACGAAGCTGCAAACAGATTTCTCAGCGGATGACCCGCCACTGGCGTTCAAGGATCCGCTGGCTTTTGGTACGCAGAGTTTTCTGAAAGCAATCACCAAGGGAGCGAGCCCGATAGTAGATGCAAAAGCGGGACGTGCCGCGCTGGATCTTGCCCTGCGTGTAGAGGCTGCGGCATCCACAGTTTGAGCGGTCCCATTACCTGGAAGGATAGTATTATGAATGCAGTATCAAACCTTGCTCTGGAACGCGAAAGCCGCGTTGGGACCATTGCTTTTATCGACCTCAAAGCACAGCAAAAGCGCATTAGGGAACGTGTTGAAAAGCGGCTGATTGATGTTCTGGATCATGGACGCTATATCGCAGGGCCTGAAATAGTTGAGCTGGAAGAGAGGCTCCGGGAAAAAACCGGTGCGCATAAGGTCATTGCCTGCGCATCTGGTACGGATGCCCTGATTATACCAATGATGGGTCTTGGGCTCTCACGGCAAGATGCAGTTTTCATCCCTGCTTTCACTTATAATGCCACTGCCAACGCAGTTCTGATAGCGGGTGCAACACCCGTTTTTGTCGATGTAGATCTTGATACGTTCAATATCTGTCCTGTGGATTTGCAGGCGAAGATCGATGCTGTCAAAAAAGAAGGTAAACTGAAGCCAGCTGTCATTTGCACAGTAGACCTGTTTGGCTTGCCAGCAGATTATCCAACAATCAATAAGATTGCTGAGACGGAAAACTTGAAAGTTTTCGCTGATGCGGCACAAAGTTTTGGTGGTAAGCAGAATGAAAAATGGGTTGGGAACCTGGCGCCGGTATCCGGGACGTCCTTTTTCCCCGGCAAGTCGCTAGGCGCATATGGTGATGCAGGAGCAACATTTGTTCAGACTGAAGAAATGGTTGAACTTTGCGAATCGATACGCTGGCATGGCACAGACGCGCAGCGTCGTGAGTCTATTCGTGTCGGGATGAATGGACGACTGGACACCTTTCAGGCAGCAGTATTACTGGAAAAATTAGAAATCTTTTACGATGAGCTGGAAGCTAGAAAGAAGATTGCTGCGATTTATGCAGAGAATCTGGGTGACGCTGCAAAAGTGCAAGGGGGGTATGATCAGACTGATAACGGGTTTGGTTACTATACTGTGAAAGTAGAAAACCGCGATACTGTGCGTGAGGCAATGAGCACAGCAGGAGTGCCTACAGCTGTTTATTATCAGCAACCACTGCATCAGATGCAGGCTTTTGCGACTTATTCGCCACAAAGTGGCTTACCGAATTGCGAGAAACTGGCTGATTGTGTGCTGTCGCTACCAATGCATCCGTATTTGACAGAGGATCAAGCTCTATTTGTTTGCGAAGTTCTACAAGCTGCAGTGAAGGAATCTGCTAAATAGCTTTCTTTGGCGAGAGATTATAGTTAATCGTGCGCTGTATCACACTCAGGCGATAATTTTGATGTCACTATCATGATCTTGTTTTGAGTAAAGTTGTGATGATGAGGTCTTGGCTACGGGGCATTTCCGACATCACGGCGCGAGAAAGGCACGCAGATGCTGATCAGAAAAGAAGTTATTGACCGTTTCGATGTTTACCCTGACTTTTTCCGAGTTCTCGAAAAAGACGAGGTTGCTCTCAAGTGGGTCTTTGATGAAGCTCATTATGCGTATCTGGAAGCGCCGTTTCCCTCTCTCTGGAAAGAGCAGCTATTCACATACTTGTCGCTGTTCACTGAGAACAAATATTGTGTGCTTCGCCATGCCGCCTTCCTGAGTGGTCATGGTTATCCGGCAGGCGATCGTGATAGTGCGACTATGAAGCCAGCTGAGGTCAGGGAGTTCCTGCTCATGCCGCTGCCTGGGTTTGATCAATATTCTGCTCATCTTGCATATCTGGAAACGGTTACTGGAGTTAATGCCTGGCCTGAAAATGATAAGTCTTTTGACGATGCGATGTTCTTCGGTGCAGTTTCAGTATTCCTCAAGGATGGTCCTTATTCTGAGTATAAGATAAAATTCAGGAAAATATTTGGTGAGGCCTTGTATAGCAGGCTGATGTCTTTGCTCGCTTTCATTCAGTCTGCCCATTTCTGGACTGAGATTAATGCAGAAGAGCTCGTAATTGAGCCAGATGCAGAGGAGTTGTTACGTCAGTTTCCGGAACTTGAGGATACGCTGCGTGAAAGATATGAGGCTTTCCTCAGGCGTGATAGAAGTCACGGGGGCGCTGTTTACGGCAGCAACACACAAGTTCTCTTACAAACACTAGCGACTATTGAGGAGCAACCTTCGTTAGAGGGCGGCGAGGAGTTTGATCTGGGGTATGATATGGCCTTGCGGCGTGTCAAAAATATTATTGCGGCTGCTCGAAAGTTACTCACTTGAGGGAAATCTATACTCAATACAAAAAGGCCGCCTGACAGGGCGGCCTTTCCAATTCTTTGAGATAAAATTTACATAGCAGGCTGAGCAGAGGGAACATGCTCATCCTTCTGCTTCAGGCTGAGTTTTAGAACCGTGAAGCCGACAATACCTGATGCTATCGATCCAGTCAGAACGCCCATGCGTACCTGATTTAACGTCTCAGCATCACTGAAAGCCAGTGTACCGATGAACAGGCTCATGGTAAATCCAACACCTGTCAGGCATGCGACGCCGTACAATTCTTTCCAGCCTACCCCGGCGGGGAGTTTTGCCAGCCGCAAGCTCACAGCGAGGAATGACAGTGCCATTACACCGATCTGCTTGCCAAAGAAGAGGCCAAGAGCCACACCAATGGTTACAGGTGCGAGGAATGCATCCAGACTTAGGCCAGCAAACGAGACACCCGCATTCGCGAATGCAAAGATAGGCAGTACCATAAAGGCAACCCAGGGGTGCAGATCATGCTCCAGCTTGTGCAAGGGTGATTGTGCATCTTCTTTACCGTGCAATGGGATCATCAAGGCAACCATCACACCGGCAAGAGTGGCATGTACGCCGGACTTCAGTACAGATACCCAGATGATAAGGCCAATCAGAGCGTAAGGTGTGATCTTCTTAACCCCAAGTCTATTCAATACAAAAAGTGCAACGAAACCGACGGCTGCTATGAGTAGGGCATTGATGGACAGGTCGCTCGTGTAGAAGAGAGCGATAATCGCAATTGCTCCGAGATCATCAATAATTGCCACGGCAAGCAGGAAGACTTTCAACACTACGGGTACACGGCTTCCTAAAAGTGCAAGTATGCCGAGCGCGAAGGCAATATCTGTCGCCGCTGGGATAGCCCAGCCGGAAATGGTGTCAGGGTTACCCCAGTTGAACCATGCGTAAAAGAGGGCAGGAATAGCCATACCACCGATAGCGGCAAAAATAGGCAGGGCAGCTTTGTCGAAACTGGATAGCTCCCCTTGCATAATCTCCCGTTTGATTTCTAGACCCACTAAAAAGAAGAAGATCGCCATCAGCCCGTCATTGATCCAAAGAAGTAATGGTTTATCAATGACAAGCGCACCGATCTGTACCGCAACTGGCGTTGTTAGCAGCTGATCATAAAGACCACTCAAGAAAGAGTTATTGGCAAGCAGGGCAAGAAACGCCGCAAACATGAGGATCAGCCCGGCTGAAGCCTCAAGTTTGAGGAAATCTCCTACACGATTAAAAATTCTAGTCATTCTATCCCTCGTTGAATCAAATACGTACGCATATGTAGGCGAGATATATGAATGAACTGCGGCATGGAAAGTGATCAACGGAATTTGTTTTGATAGTTTTTTTCTATCTTTTGTCAGGGGTGCTTTTAATAGATAATTGCTATCAAAAATAATTGGTTAATTCTGTTTACTTATCATTTTGACAATCCATCTCAGGCCTATCGATGCACAAAATGAAAGGAAGAAATCGATATGACCACCGCATTTACCCTGTCAACAGTTGCACTTATTGGCATTGGGTATGTGGCAGCGATCGCCATGTATTTTTAAAATGAAGCGACGTTAGCCAAAGCTGAAGCGGGCGGATATCATGTTGATATGCCGCCTTGTTTCCGGTTGGCCTTCAGAATGCGAACTGCTTTATGGTGACCAGCTAGTTTAAATTACGCCGAATGCTGGCGACGAAAGAATAAGAATGGCAGAAGCAGAATCACTCACATTAAAACAGTTACGTTATCTTCTCGCATTGGATGAAGTTAATCACTTTCGTCGTGCAGCCGAAATTTGCGGAATTAGTCAGCCATCGCTGACCACACAAATTCAGGCCATTGAAGAAGTCCTTGGAGTTCATCTTGTTGAACGCAGTCGCTCTGGTGTCAGTTTCACACCAACCGGGAGAGAAGTAGCCGTCAGGGCACGACGCATTATGGACGAAGTGCAAAATCTTGTGGACTTTACCGCAGGTGCACAGCGCGGTCTTGTTGGTACCATACGTCTCGGCTCAAAGGCGACATTAGGCCCTTATTTGCTGCCCCATGTGGTTGCGCGCCTCCACAAGGAGTACCCTGACCTTAATCTTTATGTACGTGAAAGTACGCCGCGAGAGCTCGAATATGAGCTGACACGCGGCATCCATGACCTTATCCTGGCTCAGCTTCCTGTTACAGGAGCAGAGCTTGTTACCGAGCGACTGTTCCGAGAACCTTTGTATCTCGCACTTGCTGCAGACCATCCTCTAGCGGATCACGATGCGTTAGACCCTTCCGACCTTAAAGGTATGGAAGTCTTGTCTTTGAATCCACAGTTCCACCTGCATCAGCAGATCATAGATTTGTGTAAGGATTTTGGTGCAGTACCTGTGCGTGATTATGAAGGCACCAGTTTGGATGCTCTGCGATTGATGGTCGGTATGGGAATGGGTGCTGCATTTCTGCCAGCACTTTATGCCCGCTCGGAGATACCCAATCGTGGTGAAGTCGTGGTGAAGCGCATTAAGGGCAAAGTGATTAACAGGTCCGTTGGTCTGGTCTGGCGTAAAAGTGCCGGGAAAGCGGAAACGTATCGTATGATTGCCCAGGTCATTCGTGACGTGATCGGCAAAAAATTCGATGACATCATCGTGGAAGGCTGAGTTAGCTTACGTAGGCTTAACAACGATATTGATAGCTTTTTCCAATCCGAATTAATCGTCAGATGTGGTTGAGCTTGTCGTTGGTCAATCCAATATCTTCCTAACGAATATCTTGTCAGTACAGGGAGATACCATGGAACAGTTCAAGACAATGATTAATCAGGCTATGGCCAATGGTGCTGCGCCCCAGAGCGGGGCTGCTGGACATTCGGGGCAAGCAGGTGGCCTCACACTTGATTCGTTTCTCACTGGCAAGGGGGGCCTTGCGACTGGTGCGGCTGCTGGCGGCCTGGTCGGATTGCTGCTGGGTGGTAAAAAAGGGCGTAAAATGGCTGGCTCAGCTGTCAAGCTAGGCGGTGTGGCACTTGTGGGGGGGCTTGCCTACAAAGCTTTTCGCGATTGGCAGCAACAAAAAAATACCAATACACCACAACCGGCACCGGTTGCGCGTGAAACATTTCTGCCAACGGCTCAGGCTGAGCAGGAAACGCTTTCCAGAACGATCATCAAGGCGATGATTGCGGCGGCTCAGGCAGATGGCCATATCGATGATGCTGAACGCCAACGTATACTGTCTCAGGCCGAAGCCGTTGGCCTTGATGCACATGACCAAGGCTTTATTGCGCGTGAGCTTGCGCGCCCTGCCTCAATGGATGATCTGGTGACGGAAGCAAGATCTCCTGAAATAGCAACGGAGATTTACATGGCTGCGCTTCTGGCTGTCGATCCAGAGGGGGAAACTGAAAAAGCATGGTTGCACCTCCTCAAAACCCGGTTGCGCCTTGATAATGATCTGGTCGCGCAAATCCATGTGGCGGCAGATCAGCAGTTAGCTGCTGCCTGATTGCGTCAGAGGAGAGTTACAATGGTATTAGGTGTGCTTTTTTCCATTGCGATCATGTTGTGGATAGTGTCCTGGGTCGCACGCAGATTCTTTGGCAAGGAACTTGGCTTAATCCCTGAGCCCGTGCGGGTGCGCCGGTCTCAACAGCCTGATGGCCGACGTTGAACACTATTTGACAGACCCAATTAAGCTGAAACCACTCGCAGCAGACATGCGCGAAAGCTGTGTCATCTCTGCAACCGTCTCTAAATTGTGAGAAAAATACGGTTCAGTTGTTAACCTTATTGAGCTACTCACGGGCCCTGTATGATCTTTTGGGGGTTCCTGAGTTCCATGTCTGTTTTTAATTTCAAAACGCTTTGCGTTACCGTTCTTATCGGTCTCATTTTGGCGGGGTGCAGTTCGCTACCGCAAGACCAGTATGCTGACCCTTATGAGCGGTGGAACCGTAAGGTTTACAATTTCAACGATGGTTTAGATCGTGCCGTGGTGAAACCTGTAAGTCAGGTTTACGTTGCCGTTACGCCAGACCCGTTGGAAAGGGGCGTCAGCAACTTTTATGATAATCTCTTTTATCCAACAGTTGCCCTAAATCAGTTTCTGCAAGGCAAGTTTGGTCCTGGCGTTCGAGACGTCACGCGCTTCACGCTTAACACTACATTCGGAATTGTCGGCATTTTTGACGTTGCCACGGCTGCTGGACTGCCACCTGCTCAGGAAGACTTCGGTCAGACATTTGCAGCCTGGGGCGTAGGCAGTGGCCCTTATATCGTCGTACCGCTGATGGGAGGGATGACATTGCGCGACGGGATTGGTCGTGCTGCAGCCATGCCTGTTAATCCGGCGTTTTATCTGGAAGATGCTGAAGCAAGGTTTGGTCTTGGTGTCGGCGGTGCTATTGACACTAGTGCGCAACTGCTAGAAGCGCGTGATCTTGTTAAGGGTGACGCTTATCTCTTCGTCAGAGACACATATATGCAACGTCGTGCTTTTCTGGTCAGCGATGGTGCGTCACAAGAAGAGGATCCATTCCTCGCTGAATAATGGGCGCTGAATGATGGGTGAGTTACTGGCAAAAACCGGGCGTATCTGGTTCAGCATACCATACCTGTTGCTGGCACTCGTTGCCGCTGTCTCCTTGTTTGCTGCCTTCCACGCGCGTAATCTGGCTTATGATGCGTCAGCTGATACATTGGTGGCAGAAAATGATGCCGAGCTCGCCTATTTTCTGGAAATCAGTCAGGGTTTCGGTGAAGGCGCTTTCGTTTTCCTGACCTATGAACCCCGCGCTGGTGATCTCTTGTCTTCGGAGAATCTGCGACGCATCAGCGAAATACAAGCCAGTCTTCAGGCTATAGATGGTGTTTCATCCGTTACCTCCATTCTGGATGTGCCACTCTTTCAAAGTCCACCTATAGAGTTGACTCGTCTTGCTACAGATTTTCGCACGTTGTTATCCCCCGACATTGATATTGCCCTCGCTCGTGAGGAACTGCGTACGAGCCCGCTTTATAAAGAACTACTGATTTCAGCGGACGGCACAGCAACTGCAATCCGCATTGGTCTCGAGCCAGATACTGAACTCGATGATCTATATCGTGAGCGTCAGCAGCTACGGCAGGTCGCACCTCGCACGGAAGAAATTACGACCCGCCTTGCAGAAATTGAACCGGACTATCAGTTCGCGCGTGGGGCTTTTGTGGCTGATCAGGAACGCTTGATGGAAGATATCAGGCAGGTACGTCGGGAGTTTGATGACACCGCTGTTACACATCTCGCGGGCGTACCAATGATTGCCTCGGATATGATCCGTTTTGTCAAAAACGACATTGTTACCTTTGGGGGGATCTCACTTGCTATTGTAATGGTGGCTCTGTTCCTGTTTTTCCGGAAGTTACGTTGGGTCGTTCTGCCAGTGGTAACTGCACTATTGTCGGTCTTATTGACAACAGGCATTCTCGGTTTTCTGGGACAGCCAATAACCGTCATTTCTTCGAATTTTATATCTCTACTGATTATATTCTCCATTGCGTTTACAGTACATTTGGTTGTTCGATATCGTGAAATTGGTCGAAATGAAGAGGGGCTCTCCAGCAACGAGATGCTCACGCGGGCCATGATCGACAAATTTGCCCCTTGTCTTTACACGGCGCTGACAACCATGGCAGCTTTTGCCTCGCTGATGGCGAGTAACATTGTGCCAGTAATTGATCTTGGATGGATCATGTGTGTGGCAATGGCTGCTGCGTTCTTTATGAACTATACGTTCTTTCCAGCGGTGGTTCGTCTCCTGCCGGACCAGAAAGTGGTTACATCGAGCAGTGCCGCACCGTTCCTGCCACGTATTATGTCGCTTGTTTCTACACGCGCTCCATTGCCAGTAGTTTTACTGGCTATCTTAGCCGCGTTAGCGAGCGCTGCAGGTATGGCTCGCCTCAGCACCGAAAGCCGTTTTGTGGATTACTTCCGAGCATCCTCGGATATCAGTCAGGGCCTTGAGTATATAAACGAGAAACTTGGCGGCACGACCCCGATGGAAGTCATTCTATCCTTCAAGCCATTTGAGGCGGAGCCTGTCGCAGAGGATGATGATTTCTTCTCCGATGCACCTGATCCGTATCCTGAGCGTTATTGGTACACTCCTGACAAGATTGCGGCGCTGAGGAAAATGGAAGAGTTTCTTGAGCAGCAACCCGAAGTTGGCAAGATTATCTCGATTGCTACTCTTGAAGAGGTCGCTCGTGACTTCAATGAGGGGGAGCCTCTCAGTACCATCCAGCTTGCGGCCATTGTTGGTGCCGTGCCGGAAGACCTGCGGCAGGAATTTCTTACTCCATATAGCTCTCCAGCGCAGGGGTTGATGCGCATCTCCCTGCGAATGCGTACAGTCGAGCCGCGACGCTCTCGAGATGGCCTGATAGCGGAGATTCAGGAGTATGCAGTTAATGAGGTCGGGCTGGCGTCTGAGAACGTCCGCGTCACCGGCGTGACAGTGCTATTTAATAATATGTTGAAAACACTTTTCGCATCGCAACGGGCTACCATAGGCCTAGTGGTGTTCGCGACTTTCCTTATGTTTCTGGTTTTGTTGCGATCACCGATGCTGGCTATTGCCGGGGTTCTTCCCAATCTCCTGTCTGCGAGCGTCGTCCTTGGCTTTATGGGATTTGTCGGCATAACTCTTGATATGATGACCATGACGATTGCCGCAATCATTATCGGCATAGGTGTCGACAACGCCATTCATTATCTGCATCGGTATAAGCAGGAGAGAAATGCAGGTCGGTCTCGCCGTGAAGCCATTGAAATCAGCCATGCAAATATTGGCTCTGCGGTTTATTTCACATCACTGACGATAATTGCAGGGTTTTCTGTACTGGCTTTATCTAACTTTGTACCAACTATCAATTTTGGCATTCTGACAGCTATGGCCATGGGATTGTCCCTAACCGTCAACTTGATTGTTTTACCGAGCTTGCTGATGATTTTTGGGCGAGATTAGTTCGGACTTACTATCATACTGCCACCCGTCAATCAGTTACCATCAATCAGTTCTGGCCAGATCTGGATAACACGTTCCAAATCTCCATCTTCCGTTTCCATAGCGCTACGGAACTGGTTGCGATAGGTGAGGCCTACGTTGACGCCGTCAATGATGATGTTGCGTGCTTTCCAGTCTTCTCCACTCTCACGACGCATTGAGTAACTCACTTCATAGGAGGTGCCGTCAATTACTCTGACATCCACGATAACAGTTGCACTTGTGTCTGAGCGATAATTGGTTTCACGAACCGCAATATCGCTGATTTCTGTTGCCACCAGCGCTGATGTGTAGAGATCAACGATGGTCGCTTTGAACAATTCGGTAAAACGCTGCCTTTGGTCTGCAGTGGCTTGTTCGCGATAACTGCCCATTACGCCTTGTGAGAAGGCTTCAAAATCGGTGACCGGATCAAGCAAATTCAGCAATTCACCCTGTAAAATCTCCGGATTATCTTCATATGTCGAGCGATACTCTCGAAGTATTTCCAGTGCCTGACTGGAGATATCCTTTACCATCTGCTCCGGGTCGCTCTGGGCGTAACCTTTGCTTGCTGGTATAAAAACCAACAGGATTGCGAAAAGCTTTAAAAGCGATTTACGTGCCATCAGGGTACTCCGTCATTCTTGCTCGGCCACTTGGCCGCTTGCATTCCGATTTATGTCTCTGCCGCGCAGGAAGCAATGATTCAATTCCGCTGTTATCGTTCACAAACGGTTGTTTGAAATATTTGGCATCCAAAAAGGGTGAAAATATGGTGCCCCTGGCCCGAATCGAACGGGCACTCCCGAAGGAACGTGATTTTGAATCACGCGCGTCTACCAATTCCGCCACAGGGGCCTGCCACGAAAGACTACTCTTCTGGTCTGTAAAAAAGCCCTCGTCAAGACGATTACGGAAGAGGTGGCAGCATTTAGTATTGGGTTAGCGCAGGCGCACCAGGATTCACCTACTCGGAAGAGGGTTCGATACTTAGTACACCCATAGCTTGAAGGAGAGAGAATACGGCAAGCTGATAACGCTCACGCGCCTGAAAGCGACCAAGCTTTGCAGCCAGTAACTCCTGTTCGCCGTTTAACACGTCAAGCGTTGTGCGCTGGCCGACCCTGTTTTCCAGCTCAAGACCACGTAGGGCTACTTCATTTGCTGCAACAGTCTGTTCACTGGCTTTGAGCGCTGCGTTTGCAGATATGACACGCTCCCAGGCAATCTGCGTCTGTTCATCAACAGCCCGCCTTGCTGCATCGAGTGAAAATCGTTCAGCTTTTTCACTGGCCCGCGCCTGGCGGATAGCGGAATAATTCTGTCCACCATTGAAGAGAGGAATATTGATTTGTGCGCCAATGGAAGAATTCTCAGACGTATCGCCATCTATGAATTGACCCTCGGCGTATTGATAGCGGGCATTGGCCGTGACGGTGGGGGAGAGTAACCCGCGTGCCGCTTTCAAACTATACTCTGCAGCTTCCAGCTGCGCCCTTGCAGCAAGTAATTGTGGGTTATTGGCTTGTGCTATCGCCATGGCTTCGTCCAGACTTTCGGGTAGTTCTGGCATGATGGGATCTTCAGTCAGGCTCATCGGCATCTGACCTACGACGCTTTCATACTGTTTTCTGACGGCAGCAAGGTCTGACCGGGCACGAATAAGGTCGGCCTCAGCGCCAGCATATCTTGCTTCAGCTTGCGCAGTATCTGTTCTGGTACCTTGGCCAGCGTCAAATCGCGCGCGTGCTGCCTGCAGCTGGCTGTCCAGTGCACGCAGTGATCCCTCAGAGGCGCGTACGCTCTGTTCGTTGGTCACGACCGCGAAATATGCGGCGGCAGCTTCCAATAAGATCTGTTGTTCCGTTGCGCGTAAGTTCGCTTCGGCCGCACTTATTCGGGAGCGTGCTTCGCGAATGTTGTTGAGGTTGCGGAAGCCCTGGAAAAGAGGCTGGGTAGCTTCCACGCCCGCAGTCGTTGTCTGGTCACTGTCATTCCCGGCAAAAGCACCGAAAATTTGGGCGGCAGCATCGGCCGTGGCGTCATTTCCACCATCAGTATTCTGGGGGGGCGTTTCAAAGGAACTTGAAAGAACCTGCGTCACCCCTGCCTGTGCGTTTATACGTGGCAACAGGCCGGAGCGAGCTTGCGGCAGCAACTCATTGGTTGCCTCCAGGCCCGCCCGCTGCGCGCGCAAAGTCGGATTTGTGGCGTGGGTCAGTTCAAGTGTTTCCTGCAGGCTCTGTGCAGTGGCGGCTTTTGGTATTAGTGCCAGGCTGGAGATTGTAAGTCCCAGCGTTATCGCGCTTATGCTTAGAAAATCATACTTTGGCATCTCGCCCTCACTCAACTTGACCATTATCACCCAGCCTGCATGGCCTGCCTACAGCTATTTAGGCAACGCAACCGGTATAGAAAGACTAAACACAGTGATTGCATGGGCGTTTGTGCGTGATAGGTCTGCATAATCGTTATGAGAACTTGTATTTCGCTGTTGCGGCCGACGGGAGCAAGGCTTATCTGAACCCAAGACGTGCTCAGCGTCGTCAGTTTCAACGAACGCAAGCCGGGTAATCCGGCCTATAGGACCATCCCATGAAAGACCTCACCCATCTTGAACGGCTGGAGGCCGAAAGTATTCATATTATGCGGGAGGTTGCCGCTGAATGCGAAAAGCCTGTTATGCTTTATTCAGTCGGCAAAGACTCATCAGTGATGCTGCACCTTGCCTTGAAGGCTTTTTATCCGTCAAAGCCGCCATTTCCGCTACTGCACGTCGATACGACATGGAAATTTCGCGAAATGATCCGCTTTCGCGATGAAACAGCTAAAAAACTCGGGCTTGAGTTGCTGGTGCACACTAATCAGGAAGGGGTGGAGCAGGGGGTAAACCCGTTCACCTATGGCTCGGCAGCGCATACCGATATCATGAAAACCCAGGCTCTGAAGCAAGCGCTCGACAAGTATGGTTTTGATGCAGCCTTTGGCGGTGCGCGACGTGATGAAGAGAAGTCCCGCGCGAAAGAGCGGATTTTCTCATTCCGCTCGGCTCAGCATCGCTGGGATCCAAAAAATCAGCGTCCGGAGTTGTGGAATATCTACAATACAAAAATCTCCAAGGGCGAGAGCATCCGTGTCTTCCCAATGTCCAACTGGACCGAACTGGATATCTGGCAATATATTCACAAAGAACAAATCGAAATTCCTGTTCTTTATTTTGCTGCCCGGCATCCTGTGGTCGAGCGTGACGGCACACTGATTATGGTTGATGATGATCGTATGCCGCTGAACGAAGGAGAGGTGCCCCAGGAAAAGATGGTTCGCTTCCGGACCCTCGGTTGCTATCCTCTCACAGGGGCGGTTGAGAGTGAGGCAACAACACTGGAAGAAATCATTCAGGAAACGCTGTTGACGACAACATCTGAGCGGCAGGGGCGTGTTATCGACCACGATCAGTCTGCCTCAATGGAGAAGAAAAAACAGGAGGGCTATTTCTAATGTCGCACCATGATGAATTAATCGCGACAGACATAGTCGCATATCTCCAGGCTCAAGAGAACAAGAGCTTCCTGCGTTTTCTGACCTGTGGCAGCGTGGACGACGGCAAATCAACGCTTATCGGTCGTCTGCTTTACGACAGCAAGCTGATCTATGAGGATCAGTTGGCTGCTGTTGAAAATGATTCAAAAAAATCAGGCACCACCGGTGAAAAACCTGACCTTGCCTTGTTGGTAGATGGCCTCGCGGCTGAGCGCGAGCAGGGCATTACCATAGATGTCGCCTATCGCTTTTTCTCGACGGACAAACGTAAGTTCATTGTTGCTGATACTCCGGGACATGAGCAATACACACGCAATATGGCCACCGGCGCGTCAACTGCTGATTTGGCCATCATTCTGATTGATGCACGTTATGGTGTACAGGTGCAGACAAAGCGACATAGCTATATCGCTTCCTTGTTGGGCATTAAACATGTCGTTGTCGCGATCAACAAAATGGATTTGCTGGATTTTGATCAAGGCGTCTTCAGCTCGATTGAAAATGATTATCGTGCCTTTGCTGAAAATCTCGGTTTCGAAGAGATCGTCTGCATACCAATGTCTGCTCTGGATGGTGACAATATAACCACCCGCAGTGAGCGCTCTACCTGGTATGAGGGCAAAACTCTCATGGAGCACCTGGAGACGGTCGAGATCCAGCGTAGTGAAGCAGCGTCGGGTTTCCGTTTGCCGGTGCAATGGGTTAATCGACCAGATCTCAACTTCCGTGGATATTCCGGTACTATCGCGTCTGGCACAGTTAAGCCCGGTGACGAAGTCATCGTCAGTCCTTCCGGCAAACGCTCTACGATAAAATCCATTGTCACTTACAATGGCGAAGTCGAGGAGGCGGGCGAGGGAGCTGCGATCACTGTCTGTCTGAATGACGAGATTGATATCTCCCGGGGGGATATCATTTGCGATAAGGACCACCCTGCTGAGCAGTCAGATCAGTTTGCTGCACACATCATGTGGATGAGTGAAAAAAAACTGTTCCCCGGGCGCCAATATCTGATGAAGATCAACAATCAGATCATTCCCGCGACGGTCACAGCTCTGAAACACAAGATCAATGTGAATAATTTTGCGCAGGAGCCGGGTAAGACAATGGAATTGAACGAGGTGGGGGTGTGTAACCTGTCCTTGTCAAAGTCCGTTGCCTTTGATCCGTATAAAAATAATCGTCATACAGGTAGCTTCATCCTGATTGACAAGCAGACTAATGGCACCATCGGCGTTGGGATGCTCGACTTCTCGCTTCGCCGTGCCGCTAATGTGGTCTGGCAGGATCTGGAGATCGGCAAATCTGCACGAGCAGGCTTGAAATTGCAGAAGCCGGCTGTGCTTTGGTTCACGGGCCTTTCGGGCTCGGGTAAATCCACCATCGCAAATTTGGTCGAAAAGAAGCTGTATGACATGGGTCGCCATACTTACACATTAGATGGTGACAATGTCCGGCATGGTTTGAATAAAGACCTCGGCTTCAAGGACGCAGACCGCGTGGAAAATATCCGCCGCGTTTCCGAAACGGCCAAGCTTATGGCGGACGCAGGGTTGATTACGCTTGTGTCCTTTATTTCTCCGTTCCGAGCGGAGCGGCAGATGGCCCGAGCCATGCTGGAAGAAGGTGAGTTTATTGAGATCTTCGTCAACACGCCGCTCGATGTTGCAGAGCAGCGTGATGTAAAGGGCCTCTATAAAAAGGCGCGCGCAGGGGAAATCAAGAATTTCACCGGCATAGATTCCGAGTATCAGGAGCCTCAAAATCCGGAAATCGAGATTGACACGGTCGCCATGTCTGCAGCTGATGCTGCAGAGCAGATCGTGACTTACCTTGAAGAGAAAGGCTTCCTCGAAGGCTAATCTCTCTGACTTCCAGACGGTTCCGGCACAATTACCACAGCGCCCGTGAAACACGGCAGCACTGGACAGGCTACGCTTGCTCTTGGGTGAATTCTGGCTAACATGGCTGGCAATGTGGGGTCGGCGCTAAAAAAGTGCCGAAAAACCGGGAGTTGGGGTACTTTGTCCTCAAGGAACGTATGACATCAGAAGTTGTGTTGATGAACCGATCCGCCGTTGCGATGGCTGCTGACAGCGCAGTCACGATAAGCGGGGCGAATTACCTGAAAACCTATCAGTCTGTGGATAAGCTGTTTCCACTGATTGATGGTCAGCCCGTTGCGGTGATGATTTATAATAATGCTGAAATCATGTCGATTCCCTGGGAAACAGTGATTTCGCTTTATCGCGAGCAGGCTGCTGGACGTTCTTTTGACACACTTGAAGGATATGCTCAGGACTTCATGGGTTTCTTATCCGGTAATCCCGAGCTCTTTCCTGCTGATCACCAGGATACCGAGTTTTTCAAGCATATTGCTGTCGTCTTCACGATCCTCGCACAGGATTTCGATTATCAGGTCGAGAAATTCAAAGAGGCAAAAGCCGGGCGTGTGCGCGATCACGTTAATTCAATCTTCGAATTTGTCGTCGATCAGCTTCTCGGAGATTACGATAAGAACATTGATGACAGTCCGCGTGGTGAACTCGATTGCTTCCCGCAAGGCATGGCCGAACAGATTCGTCGTCGCTACAAGACCGAGATCAATGATCTCATCGATTCACTGCTGGCTTCATTGAAGCAGGAACATCCCACGCTGACAGTTACTGATACAATCCGTAGTCGTCTTGTTGATATTGCTGTTTTTTCCGTCACCCGCGACGCCTTTTTTGAGCACTATACGGGGGTTGTGTTTGCGGGTTTTGGCAAGCAGGACAAATTCCCGTCGATGCGCTCCTACCTCACATCTTCGGTTGTTCTGGGGCTTTTGAAATGCCGTCAGGACCGGGCAGCTGATATGAAAGCTGACACAGGCCCAGTGGTTCAGCCTTTCGCTCAGGACCGAATGATTCGTACTTTCCTGACAGGCATGGATGCTTATTTGCGTCACTTCATGTTTGGAGAGACGCTAAAATTATCAGTTAATCTCGCCACAGATCTTATTGGTCGGGCGCCGGGCCTTTCGGATGAGCAGCGCCAGACGTTGTGGCAGGATTATTCTGAAAATAATCTCGGGCACGCATTGCGTGAGTTTTTTGGAGCAATCGATCATTATCAACATATGGTTCATACGCTGCCAATTTATCGTGCCATCCAGACCCTGCCAAAGAAAGAACTGGGTGAAACTGCTGCCAGCCTCATCAAGCTGAATTCTTTCCAGCAGAAAGTGATGAACTCTATCGAGACTGTCGGTGGGCCTATTGATGTTGCCGTTATCACGCGCAACGGTGGCCTCGAATGGCGTAAAGAAAAACCGGAGATGTAAGCGTTATGACCGATCATCTGAAAGACATCTGGAGCCGCTTCGAAGAGAAAACCACGCGTAACCTCACTGGTTCTGGTGTGGATAATATCCCGCGGCCGGTTATTGAAGAAATGGAACGCCACCGTAGCCGCCTGCAGGATGCTCATGAAGCCGTCGCGGTACCAATGCCTGAAGGTGTGCCTGCGCCGGCAGATGCAGCTTTTTCTGCCTTGCGCGATCGACTCACCAGCTTTGATAAAAAGGGTCGGCCTTCACAGCAGGACAAACAAGAGTTTTCTGTTCCCAATATTGCTGACGATCAGTTGACCCGAGATTTGAAAGAAACAGAAAAGCTGACTGCGCGTAAAGAACCGGACTATCTGTCATCCGTGCATCGCATGGAAGCAGAGAATGGTCGTCCCAAGCGCAAAAAATTCCTTGGTATCTTTTAGAAAGCAGCTTTGATGATTGTGACGACGACACCAGATGTACCTGGGCGCGAAATTGCTGACGTTCAAGGTGTTACAACCGGTGAAGCAATCCTGGGTGTTAATGTTTTCCGTGATCTCTTTGCGGGTATTCGTGATATCATCGGTGGGCGCTCCGGTAGTTACCAAAAGGCGCTGCGTGAAGCCCGGGACCATGCCATGAATGATATGGTCGAAGAGGCTCGCAACATGGGGGCCGATGCGGTTGTCGCTGTTGATATCGATTATGAAAGCATCGACACCAATAAAGGCGCGATGTTGATGGTGTCCTGTTCAGGTACCGCAGTCAGGCTTCGCTAAATTATCGCGGTAAATCCGGGCAAAAAGTCTGGATAAAAACCCAGATACGGCTCTGGTCAGATACAGCGAACACAGCGACACTGCGATGTTGTCGTAATTTCAGTATCTAAAACAGCGGTTTATATCCGGGTAAGCTTATGCAGAAACCTTTGAACCCCTCCGGTGGCAAGGAAACCCTTGAAAGCATCACAGAAAGTTTGCGCGTTGCGCCAGAGACATTTGATGATGATTTCGAAGAAGAGCTAACCGCCGAGGGAACTGAAGAAGACGCCTCCGCGCCGGAAGAGCAAGCGGGGCATGACGATGAAGACCCTAAGAGAGTTGAAGCGGATATTCTTGCCCAACTTGCAGCAGCGCGCGCCGCAGCTGATGATATTTTACCTCGCAAAAATAAACCCAAATCTCCGGAGGCGGATGTAGAAGTTGTGCCGCCAGCGAGAGTGCCTCGACAACAACCTTCTGGCTTTACCAAATTGGTGGAGGCCGTTGCCCCTTGGGTGATCTGGAGCTCAATGGCTTGTGTCGTTGCCAGCATTGTCTATGCGCTGGTATATGGCGCTGCATCTGGTGTGCCATGGTACATCCTGATCGGTGGCATCGCGATGCTTGCGTTTGTCTTGTTGCTGGGCAGCGTCACCCGCTCATTTTCCCCGTTGATGCTGACCGGCTTTTTGATGCGCCGTGCTGTTGGGCGCAATCGTGCTGATGCGGTGGCACTGGCAGGGCGAGACATCCTGCATCCGCTGGGTATCGCTGAAGATATTCTGAATGTCGATATTGATGCGCGACTGGTTACCACCCGTGATGGTGTGGTGGCGTATGCGAATGAAGCTTATCAACGAATTGCTCGAGAGGCAGGCATATCTGGCGCTTCTGGCTTGCCGCCACGTATAGATCGTCTGTTCGGCCAGTCAGGACCTGAGTCCCGAAAAGTATTCCATCTGTGTCGTGCGGCAAAAAGTGGCAAGGCTGCAGAAGAGATCATTACCCAGATGATGGGATCAGCTGAGGGTACTGCGCGGTTGCGTCGGTTTGAAGTCTCCCTGCGTCCAATGAAAGATGCTGAGGAGCATATAGCGTGGCGTTTACGCGAGCAGGAAGTTGAGGATGTTGTCGATCAGCTCTCCAGCGCTTATGCCAAATATCCACGTCCCGTTTTCGGATTGGAGCCGTCCGGACGCATTGCTTGGTACAATGAAGCTCTCGCCGAATGGGTTGGCACACTGTCGAGCTCTCTTGAAATTGGTGACTTTATTCTTGGAGAAACCAATGAGCTTGTCAGTGGCCTCTGGGAAGATGAGATGGAGCCTTGTGCGGCCCGTATGCGTAAGCGCAGTGGCGGCGGTATTGATGTTCAATTGACGCCATTTCGCCGCGGCGGTGTTGGCGAAGGTTTTGTCTGCATCGAGCTACAACCTGACTCTGCAGCTCTCGCCGAGCAGGCAAGTTCCAGCCTCGGTGACAGCAGCGAGGCCCCATTTGGTGTCGCCATGATTGAAGGTGACATCGGATCAGATGCAAAAATCGCAGACGCCAACAAGATGTTTACGGAGATTTTCGACGTTAGCGGTAAGACACCGCTATTATCCAGCTGCTTCGATGAACGCATCATTCGCGACCTGGCGAGTGCTATAAAAAATCGTAGTGCAAATGCAGCGCTGGCAAGACCAGTGGAAGTGCGGCTTGGTGAGGGCCCCTCTGCCAAAATCATGCATCTCCATGCGCGCCCCGTGAAGCGTCGGCGTGGTAGCTATGGCAAACGCCAGACTGTTCTGTATTCTGTTGACGTCTCATTCCAGCGCCGCATGGAAGAAGACTATTCCCAGGACCAGAAACTGAAAACTATCGGCCATCTGGCGGGGAGTATCGCCCACGATTTCAATAACCTGTTGCTGGTTATCATGGGCTCCTGTGAGTTCCTCATGCGTCGACATGCAGCAGGGGATCCCTCATATCCTGATCTGGTTCTGATCCAGCAGAATGCCCAGCGTGCAAAGAACCTGACCAGTAACCTGCTTGCCTTCTCGCGCAAGCAGACCCTGCGCTCTGAAGTCCTGTCGATCACTGACCTTTTGAGAGATTTCTCACCCTTCCTGAACAGATCTCTTACAGAGCGCGTTGACCTGAATGTTGTTAACGGGCGGGCCTTGCCGAAAGTGAAAGCTGACAAGGGGCAACTTGAGCTTGCTGTGATGAATCTTGCCGTTAACGCCCGGGATGCTATGCCTGAAGGGGGGACTCTGACGATCGAGACGAAACTTATCCCGGGAGATAAGGTTGCTGATTATGGATATGCTGTCTTGGAAGAGCTGGATCAGGTTCTGATCGAGGTCTCCGATACTGGCAGTGGTGTTCCAGCTGAAATCGCGGATAAGATTTTTGAGCCCTTCTTCACAACCAAGGCGGAAGGTAAAGGGACAGGTCTCGGGCTCTCCACTGTATACGGCATTATCGGTCAGATGGGCGGGCGCATCTTCTTGGATAACAGGATTGGTGAAGGCGCAACCTTCCGGATATTCCTTCCTGCTTATGAGGTTGATGCCGAAGAGGAAGCGCAAGAAGCGGCGGCTGCCGCAGATGCGCGGCGCAAGAACGCTGAGCCTGCTGACCTGACGGGTAAAGGGCGCATTCTGATCGTCGAGGACGAAGACGGTGTGCGCGCTGTCATCGTGCGCACATTACAGATGTGTGGCTATGAGATTGTGGAGGCATCCGATGGCGATGAGGCTCTGGAAATCATCGAGGATGATGACGGTGCGTTCGATCTTGTACTCACGGATATCATGATGCCTGAGATGGATGGGCCGACGCTTATACAGGAAGCAGGGGACAAGCTTGGCAAAGCCAAGGTGATTTTCATGTCCGGCTATGCAGAAACTGCCATGCGCGACAAACTGGGTGCGATTGAGGGGGCAGGGTATTTGCAAAAACCATTTAGTATCAAGGTTGTAGCGTCAAAAGTTAAAGAAGCACTGCAAACTTGATTTCCCAATACGCGCTATTGCAACAGCTTGCATTCATCAGTTGTTAACCACGACAGAGAGTGGCAAACTGGAGTCTCTTATCAACCATAACACGTAAGGGGTGGGTTTATGTGCAATTGTCATCAGTCCAGTCATCATCACGAACAGAGAACTGTATCTCGCCGCCATTTGCTGAAAACGCTGGCAGGTGGCACGGCCATTGCCATGGCCCCGGGCTGTGCATCCGTTGCAACGGCGTTTACCCCATCCCCCGCCCAAATGGCGCAGGCTGCCGCTCCTGCCTGGGACCAGTTGAAGCAGCAGCAGCGCGTATCCACCAACGCACGCTACACAAGCCGCGTGAACCGCGTCGCTCCGCGGGTTTTGCGTGCAGCTGGCGAAAACCCTGCAAACTGGGAAGTTGTGACCTTTGAAGACAAATCCCTGAACGCCTTTGCACTCCCTAACAACAAGATCGGCATTCACACAGGCATTCTGGACATCATGGAAAATGATGATCAGATCGCGGTGGTTATCGGCCACGAAGTCGGTCACGTGAAACTCAATCACTCCGGCCAGCGTTATGGACAACAAGCTGCGACACAGCTTGGTCTCGGTGTAGCTGGGGCCGTGCTCGACTCCCGGAACGTGCAGAGCTCGCAATCCATCATGCAGGCGCTCGGATTAGGTGCGCAGGTTGGCTTCCTGTTGCCATATTCTCGCGATCATGAACTGGAAGCTGACCGGCTTGGACTCCGTTACATGCCAAATGCCAATTATGACCCGCGTGAAGCACTCGCATTCTGGACCCGGATGGCTAATGCCAAGGCCCAGGCAGCAGGTAGCCCGCCTGAGTTTTTATCAACTCATCCTGCAGATGCGACTCGTATCAACTTCATTCGCCAGGAACTGACAGCCATGGGCTACTCAGTTTGAGCGACTGCGGAGAAGCTCTATTTTCAGCTTGATAAACCGAAGAAGCGCGCCTAGTTTGCGCGCTCGCATTTAGACAGGCCGCCTTAGCTCAGCAGGTTAGAGCGCTAGATTGTGGATCTAGAGGTCCCTGGTTCGAGACCAGGAGGCGGTACCATACTGGTGAGGCTTTGCCGGCGGAATAGTACTGCCAGCGTCTTTAACTTGTATCTATATCGTCTCATCAGTATATTGTTACGAAGTCACAACGGAAACCTGGATGCTATCGCGCAGCTACATCAAGAGGTGTCACTTTACCCTGGGTAAAGCACTGGCTCTTGTTGCTGTTTTCCTGATGCTGGTCGCTCCTGCGCATTCCCACTCTGATGACGCTCATGGACATTCTCACTCGCATCATGAAAACGGTCACGTGCATGATATGCATCATGGTGATCATGAGAATGCTCCTGCGGATGAGCATGATGACTGCGTCGTCTGTTGCATAATATCGAGTCATGCAGCTGGAGCTTTACTCGCCGAGGAACCTGCTTGTTACAAGCGGCAGCTTATCAGTAGTCGAACGACTCCTGCTTTGGACTATTTTAGAACGGCCCAGCGGAACTCCGTTCAGCAAGCGAGGGCGCCGCCATTGTCCTGATTTTTCACTGAAGTTGTTCTATTGAAAGATCTGGAGAAAACATAATGGCATACGAATATGGTGTAGCGGCCTTGGACCGTGGGTTAGAAAAAGTAGTAGAGGGTGCTCCTCCACGAAACCCGCTGAAACTCAGCCGAAATGAGGAGTTGGTTTTCCGGGAGTTGTCGTTGAAGGACACGCCTGTAAAAGCCTATCAATTGCTCGACTCATTAATGGGGTATGGATTGCGATCCCCGATGACGATTTACAGGGCGCTTGATTCACTGATCAAGAAAGGTTTTGCCAAGAAGGTAATATCACAGAATGCCTTCATTGCACTGAAGTCTGAGGACGTTGCAAAAGTGAGCGCTTTTATGACCTGTAGTACGTGCAAACAAACGCGCAAAGTTGAAATCAGCAAAGCTTTGGTCGAGGGTATGTTCGGTGAAGAAAGCATCTCCCTGCAGGAGGTGTTTATCGAGGCTAACGGTAAGTGTCTGAGTGATGATTGCTCGGCACAAGGCGTTTGTGCTGAACCGACCTAGTTATTGTGTCAGGTATCAAGAGAGGAAATGAAAATGAGTAAATTGTTCTTGGGTGTCGCAACGTCGTGTTCCTTAATATTTCCATTGGCTGCTGTGGCGCAGCATTCACATGATCATCATGTGCACGGGGAGGGTAATCTGGTCATTGTGACAGAAACCAACCCCGTGACAGTGGAGTTCAGCAGTGATCTATGGAATCTCGTCGGCTTTGAAAGTGCACCCAAGACTGAAGCACAGGAAAACCTCCTCTCTGACGCTCAAACCACGCTGGAGAGCGCAGACAATATTCTTGAGTTTAATCGTCAGGCAGAATGTATTCTCCAGAGTGCGGAAAGTAATTTTTCCACGTTGTTTAAAGAGCACGACCACGACCACGACCATGAGCATGACCATTCTCACGACCATGAAAATCATGATGAGCATGATGAACACCAGGACCATGGGTTGGCCGGGGGGCATGATGATGGTCACGTGAAGGCGGAAGTAACGTACACTTACCAGTGCGCGCGGCTGGATCGCTTGAACAGTCTTTCAACCAGCTTGCTTGAAGAATTTGGAAATCTTGAAAAGGTTGAGGCTGTTGCCTTTACACCTGCAGGTCAGCTCTGGCATCAGTTTCGGAAGAGTGCATCGAAAATGGATCTCAAATAAAGCATGATTTCTACAGTTGCTCTGCGAACAGCATTTCTGATCAGCATAATTTTTTGTATTTCTGTGTCAGGGTGCGGTGAGCAGCAGCCTGACGTTCTTGAGGTACAGCAGTTCGACCCGGCGGTCCTGCGAGGTGCAGAGGATTTCTCGTCCCTTACCTGGGATGATCTTTTACCGGATGGCGAAGAAAGAAAACTTATTCAGTTACAGAACGAGTATTTTGATAATCTTTCCCGGCAGCTGACACAACTGCAACCCCAGACACTTGCCGAAGCTGGCAGGGCGGATGCTTTCGCAGAGATAGAAGAGGGATCTGCCCTCGACTTCATGCCGCAGCTCGGGACATTTAATGTCGTCAATGACTTACATGACCTGCGTGTGCGTATACCTGGCTTTGTCGTTCCCTTACAGTCTGAGGGCGTTAATTTATATACAGAGTTTCTGTTAGTGCCTTATTTTGGGGCTTGTATTCATTTTCCGCCCCCACCACCCAATCAGATCATCTATGTCGTGTCTGATGTGGCAGTGCGCGTTGAGGACACTGGCAGGGCCTACTTCCTGGAAGGAACACTGCAGACCAACTCAAAGGAGACAGAGTTGGGTAACACAGCCTACACACTCAAGCTTGAAAACATCATGTTTTATATGGAGTAGGCTCTGCCAGCTGAATCTTGCTATTTTAAGGGCAGGTTGGGTAGACAAGCGCCAGGCTGGAGAGGTTGAAATGGAAGAAGTCTTATTTGAAGAGAAAAACGGGTGGGGGATTATCACCCTGAACCGGCCTAAGGCGTTCAATGCGCTGACCTGGAATATGTGCCGGCTCATGCTGGTGCGCCTGCAAGAATGGGCTATCAATGATGAGGTCAAGGCTGTACTGATCAAAGGAGCGGGTGAAAAAGCCTTTTGTGCTGGTGGAGACATTCGCTGGTTGTATGAAACATCCCAGCAGGATCCTCACGGTGCGGCTGAGTTTTTTCGGACCGAGTATAACCTGAACTCATTGATTCACCATTATCCGAAGCCTTACGTCGCACTTCTGCATGGTGTTGTGATGGGCGGTGGCGTTGGTGTTTCTATTTCTGCGAGTACACGGATTGTATCTGATACGCTCACCTGGGCCATGCCTGAAACCGGCATCGGCATGGTGCCTGATGTTGGCGGAAGCTACTTTCTCCCCCGTCTTGAAGGTGGGTTAGGGCTTTATCTTGCGCTCACCGGTCATCGGTTGAATGGAGCAGATAGCGTTTATGCTGGCATCGCTACACATCATGTTCCTTACGAAAAGTTTGTCGCGTTAGAAGACGCTCTGGCCGGTATTGGCAGTGATGATCTGACGCAGGAGAGCATAGATACTTGTGCTGCGGCGTTTGGTGAAACCGGTGATGCGGCTCTTCAGAAAAACCGCGCGCAGATAGATCAACAATTCTCTGCACCGCAAAGTGTCCAGGGTGTAATCGATGCGCTTGGCCGTGAAGGTGATGACTTTGCGGAAAAAACTTTGAAGTTACTCAACCGAATGTCGCCCACGGCACTGAAGCTGACATTCGAGGAGGTGCACCGCGGAGCGGGCATGACATTTGATGAATGCCTGATCATGGAATTTGCGTTGGTACGCAAAATCATGGAGGGCCCTGATTTTCATGAAGGCGTGCGTGCACAAATCATAGATAAAGATAGAAACCCCAAATGGTCTCCAGCCAATTTGTCTGATGTCACAGACGATTTGACAGCGCCGTATTTTGCGGATCTTGGGAGTGATGCATTAAAAATAGATCACGGTTACAGTCAGCAATAAGAACAGGTTGGCTCTTTAAGCGGCCTCGACTTCTTTTTTAATGGCTTCTGCCTCATCGTGGGAGAGACCAAGGCCGCGCTCAATCGCTTCAAGAGCCATGCTTTCGCCTGCTTCAACCAGCCCGTCTGCCAGAAGAACCATATAAGCGGATTTGAAAATCAACACTTTCTCGTCCTGCGTCAGCGAGGCCTGCTCATCGCTCAACTTTTCTTCTATGTCGACACGTTGATCGAGGAACGGGTAAGCAATCTGTCCAATTGTATCTGCACCCAGTGCTGTCCCGGTCAGGCCCGTGTAAATTTCGTCGATTTTGGCCATCTCTTCTGCGGCGACATCGCCATCCGCTGCGGCCATGGCAACCATGGCATGAATGGTCAGGCGCCTTCCTTCAACGCTCGGTTCAGGATGCTTCCGTGACTTGAATTTCTTGAAAATGCCTAGCATGCCGCTCTCCCTGTTCCTCTTGAGGTTTTCTATCACAGGTTACGCGTTGTGGTAAATGCTCCGAGGACCTGTCAGCTGGATCAGAGATTACATGGAAGATCTGAGTAGCATGATCTGCCACATCTCCGGAAATAGTTCACGCGTACTTTCCGGCCTATCCACTTCGAGGTATGCGTTAGCGCATATTTCAGAGCCATGGTCGGTTTCAGTATGAGCCTAACCCCATCAGGATATAAACTTCCTCCGTATTCGTCTGTCAGTTCGTCATCAAACCGGAATTCAGGTTACAGATAACCGTACAGGGAATAATCGCCAGATTGTCAAAGAGCCGTCAGACTGTTGCCGGTTACCCTGCTCATTCTGACCCGCTAAAGAGGATTAAATCCGCTTCGCATAAAAGCATATAGAACAAAAGAAGATAAATGTCAATATTTAATCATGTTTTATCTCTGATCAGTGCGTCCTAATATTCTGATCAGTCTTTGAGTCGCCATGCGACTTTGCAAAAACACGCCCAGCCTGTCAGGCGCTACGCTTGCTCGCGTAGAGCGGGTATTTGCCGCTGAATTGTGTCATTCCGGGAAATATAGTGTGTGATTGCCCAACTCTTGCCACAATTGAAAAATAGATGCTACTAGCATTTTAATCCCGGAATGGGTCCGGGGGGAAATCAAGGGAACGAGATTTATGAAACTGAAGTATGGTATTGCACCGATTGCTCTGGCTGCGCTTGTTGTGACAGGCTGTGAGAGCACAGGTATCGGCAGTGGTTCATCATCTGC
>JALEGM010000129.1 GCA_022763145.1 Aquisalinus sp.
ACATACACGGAAACAAATTGAAGTTGCCTGGAGGCTTCTGCAACGATGCTGTCAATATCTGCCAGTGCCGGATCTATCCCTGCAATTTTGTAAAGCACATCTCGCTCATAATTTTTCTTTTCATCACCTGGAAATGCAACGTCCACGCCATAGTTCGCTGAACCTTCTGCAAAGAAGGCACCAGGGCTGAAAAGGGGAAATACATAGTATTCAATCCAGCCCTTTTCCTTAAGGAGGTATTGTTCCGTATAGATGTTCCAGACATGGTGGCCGGGATAGCCTTCGTGGCAGCCGAGATCAATCGCTCTGTCTACACGGAAAGGTTGGTCCAGATTGATTTGTATCAGGCTTTCATAGTCACCCTGATACCAGTTATAGCCACTCCATGGCTTGTCACGGACTAGCTCAAGCGTAAAAGATTCATCTTCGGGCAGGTCATAATAAACCAGTGTTCTTTTCCGGCATTCGGCAATGGCCGTCCGGATCATTTCCTCAACCTTGTCCTCAGGAACTTCGAGTTGGCTCTGGAGGGCTTCGCGGCGCTCCGCGATGCTGCCTTCGCCAGGCAAAACTTCATCCAGCCGGGCTAGCGCAGCATCAAAAACCGCCGGGTCAATTTCCGGAACTACAGCATCATAGATAAGGGCTGTTTCTTCATCAAATGACAGAGTTTCACCGCGTACCATCCGCATACGGGCTACCATGGCTTGAAGGTTGCCACTCAGAATTTTTGCCCGGCGCTCTTCTCCCGGGGGCGGTGCGCTCAGGGCAAGGTCTGCAGCTAAGCCAGCAGCTTCTGTATAAAGTTCATCCAGCGCACGACCGGCTGAAAGCGCTTCCTTTTTCCACTCTTCCGGTCCTGTGTAAGCGTCCACATAATCCGGGTCGAATTCCCCGAAGGCAAGCGCGACAGAGATATAGTCACGGGCGATTTCATCAATATCTCTGATGACACTTTCTGCATTTACCTCTGTCACTGATGGCGCTGTTGGGCCACTGACAGGAGCATTTGCTCCAGGTGCACTATCATTACTGCAGGCTGCAAGAGCCAGAGCAAGGCAGGGGACAGCTATTTTTTTCATGATAAATCTCTCGACGACGTCTTGCAGAGATAACCAGTATTCAAGCGAGGTGCAAATACTCAAGAGAGAGGCGGCTTCACAGAAGAAACCATATAGTTGATGGACGCGTCATCTGTGATGCGCCAGGCATCCAGCAAGGGCAGATAGCTCATGCCCACGGGTACACGCACCTGCAAACCCGCTTTCTCCAGTATCGTCCGAATTTCTGAGGGTTGGACGAATTTGCGCGGGTCATGCGTGCCTGCTGGAAGCCAGCGCAGAATGTACTCGGCGCCGATTTTTGCAGTCATGAGCGCCTTCAGGGTGCGATTGATCGTCGCCGTGATCATCATGCCCCCTGGTCTAAGCAATTCTGCCGAGGCACTCAGGAACAGGGAAATGTCTGCTACATGTTCAACCACCTCAAGATTGAGGACGACATCGAAATTACCGGCTTCTGTTTCCAGCAGTTCCTCTACAGTCGTATTGCGGTAATCAATGTCGAGTTTTTGCTCGAGTGCGTGCGTAATGGCGGTTTTGATGTTCTTCTCGCCAGCATCGATGCCAGTTACGTCCGCGCCAAGTCTTGCCATCGGTTCGGAAACAAGTCCGCCCCCGCAGCCAATATCCACGACTTTCAAGCCCTCCAGAGGCTTACGATCAAACCTGTCCCTCTCATAATGGCTACAGATTTCATCTCTGATATGGCCAAGGCGTACAGGGTTGAATTTGTGCAAGGGTTTAAATTTCCCCAGAGGATCCCACCATTCTGCCGCTATCTTTGAGAATTTTTCTATTTCTTCAGGATCTATGGTGGTTGCCATTGCTCATCTCTTGTTGGCACTGGGCCGGATTAAATCTTGCCTTGATCGGACAGCATCATTAGGTACGTGGGCTTGCCCGTTTAAACCTGAGACTCATATAGGCCCTGAGAGAGACAATGTCTGTACCTTCCCAACAAATGCCACGCCAATCACGCGTTGTGCTTAAGTTTGGTGGCACATCTGTGGCTGATCTCGACCGGATTGCCAATGCTGCTGAGTTTATCAAGCTGGAGGCGGATGCGGGACATGGTGTTGTGGTTGTGGTTTCTGCAATGGCCGGCGAGACCAACAGGTTGGTAGACCTCGTACAACGGGTCGAATCTATTGGTAATGCTGCTGACTACGATCGCCGGGAGTATGATGCAGTTGTTTCGTCCGGAGAGCAGGTGACGTCAGGGTTACTGGCGTTGACGCTGCAACGGCAAGGTTACAAGGCCCGTTCCTGGCAGGGCTGGCAGATACCCCTTCGCACAAACGAGGCACATGGCCGGGCAAGAATAGTCGATATTCCCGAAACTGTTATCGGGCCTGCTATTGATGCGGGAGAAATTGCCATCATTGCAGGTTTTCAAGGTATCACTGATCAAAGCCGCATTTCTACTCTTGGACGTGGTGGCTCGGATACCACAGCTGTCGCGCTGGCGGCGGCCCTTGGCGCAGAGCGCTGTGACATTTATACTGACATAGACGGGGTTTATACGACAGACCCGCGCATAACCTCAGAGGCGCGCCGGCTTGATCGAATTTCCTACGAAGAGATGCTGGAAATGGCCTCTCTCGGTGCGAAGGTTTTGCAGACAAGATCTGTCGAACTGGCGATGGCCTATAATGTCCAGCTACGCGTGCTCAGCAGTTTCGCCAATCCCGAAGAAGCGCGTGCTGGTAAACTGCAACCCTGCACGGTTATTTGTAATGAGGATGAGATCGTGGAAAAACATATTGTCAGCGGCATCACCCACAGTCATGCGGAAGCAAAAATCAGCCTTATGACGGTTCCGGATGAGCCGGGCCGGGCAGCGCGAATTTTTGAAGAACTGGCCGCAGCGGACATCAACGTGGATATGATCGTCCAGAGCCCGGCCAAGACGGGCAAGGCTGCAAACATCTCTTTTTCTCTTGATGAAGGGGATGTGGCGCGGGCGCAAGAGTTGCTGGCAACCCTCAAAGACACAATCGGCTATACTGATGTTGTGGCGGACCGGAGTGTGTCCAAGGTTTCCGTCATTGGTGTGGGGATGAAGTCTCACGCTGGTGTTGCGGCAACCATGTTCAAGACACTGGCAGACCGCAGCATTAACATCCTGAATATTTCAACATCTGAAATAAAAATCAGTGTGTTGATCCATTCAGAGTATACCGAGCTTGCTGTTCGTGCCCTGCATCAGGCCTATGGTCTGGAGAAGATTGCGGAAGCTTCCTGATTCATGAGTGAAACCGGTAGTACAGGACATCCATTTCGGCACGGCAGCAGTTCGCCGCGTGTCCTGCTGCGGCGGCTACGCGAAATTATGGCGGCAGAGGAGGGCGCTCAGGCCAGGCTGGACAAGCTGTCTGAAGCGATCGCCGCAAATATGGTTGCAGATGTCTGCTCAATATATCTGCGCAGGGATGATGACGTTCTTGAGTTGTTTTCCACAGTCGGTCTCAACCAGGAAGCCGTCCATAAGACCCGCCTGAACTGGCGGGAGGGGTTGGTTGGTTACGTCGCCGATAAGGCATTGCCACTGAATATCAACGAAGCTCAGGAGCACCCGGCATTCTCGTTCCGGCCGGAGGTCGGTGAGGAGATGTTGCACGCATTTCTTGGCGTTCCAATCATCCGTACGGGACAAGTTCTGGGTGTTCTTGTCATCCAGAACAGAACATCGCGACAGTATACTGAAGAAGAAATGGAAGCGGCACAGCTTGTCGCGACTGTTCTTGCTGAAATTGTTGCAGCCGGCGACCTTCTGGAAAAAGAAGACGCCGCCGAAGTGGATCGTCTTCTGCATCGACCTGAGTATCTCAAGGGAATGCCTATTGTCTCGGGGATCACAATCGGTATCGCCGCTTTGCATGAACCACCTGCACCAAAACACAAGGTGTTTGCCGCTGATGTAGCGCTTGAAACAGAGCGTCTGAAGGAAGGTATTGTTCGGCTTCAGAAGTCAGTCGACGATATGATCGCCCGTAATAGTCAATTAAGCGCTATCTCGCGCGAAGTGATCGAGGTCTATCGTCTTTTTGCCTATGATAAAGGCTGGGCTAAACGTCTCGAAGAAGCTGTACTTTCCGGCCTGAGTTGTGAATCAGCAGTGGAACAGGTGCAGGCGGAAAATCGCCAGCGTATGCGTAAGGCAACGGACCCTTATATACGAGAGCGATTGCATGATCTGGATGACCTCTCGCGGCGTTTGTTGCGCTCACTCTCAGGTAAAACACGGCGTGACGAGCTGCAACTACCCGAAAATGCGGTGCTCTTTGCGCATGCTCTTGGGCCAGCAGAAATTCTGGAATTTGATCGTCGTAAATTGAAAGGAATTGTCCTCGCCGAAGGCGCCGATACGTCCCATGCAGCAATTGTTGCCCGGTCACTTGGCATACCGATGATTGGTCGCAGTGAAGCAGCAATTGAGCGCGTAGAAATAGGTGATGCAGTCGTCATTGATGGCGAGAGCGGTGAAATTTTTATCCGTCCGGAAGCTGATGTTGTTTCAGGGTATCAGGAAAAACTGGCGCTCTTTTCCGCGGCCCAGAAGGAATATGCGCAGTTACGGGATTTGCCTTGTGTCACGCGCGACGGCACTGAGGTGGAACTGTTCATGAATGCCGGGCTTGTTCTCGATATGCCTCACCTGGAAACAACAGGTGCTGAAGGTGTTGGCCTTTTTCGGACAGAGTTGCAGTTTCTTGTCAGTCCGCAGTTACCTACAGCATCATCTCAGGAAGAGCTCTACAGACAGGTGCTGGATGCGGCAGCCGGCAAGCCAGTGGTCTTCCGGACAGCTGATCTGGGGAGTGATAAGTCAGCCCCTTACATGAGAGTTATTCGCGAGGGAAACCCAGCTATGGGATGGCGAGGGTTGCGGATGTCTATTGACCGTGAAGGCCTTATCAGGCCACAGCTGCGTGCTCTCCTTGGGGCAGCTGAAGGGCGTGAACTGAACGTTCTGCTGCCCCTGGTAACGACTAGCGATGAAATTGGCGCCATTCGTATGATTCTTGATCGTGAAGTGGAGCGTCGGGACCGTCTTGGTCTTGGGCAACCTTCAGCTATCAAGGTCGGGGCCATGATTGAAATCCCTGCAGCAGCCTGGCGTCTTGAGCATATCGCACCGCAAGTGGATTTCTTATCTCTTGGGGGTAATGATCTGGCACAGTTCTTTTTTGCTTCCGACAGGGAATCCGAAAAGATGGCCGGGCGATACGATCATTTGCATCCGGCATTTCTTAGTTTCATCGGCGTCACCGCAAACAAAGCGAACAGGGCAGGCAAGCCGTTGTGCTATTGTGGCGAACAAGCCGGCGACCCACTGATGGCTCTGGCATTGTTGGCGCTGGATATCCCAAGGCTTTCTGTTTCCGCGTCCAGTATAGGCCCGCTGAAGAAGCTCATTCGTGCCATCGACCTGAATGATCTGACGGCATGGCTTGAGCCAAGACTACAATCTCCAGCACAGAGCCTGCGTGCCGATCTGGAGGCTTATGCAGCGGATAGATCCTTGCCTCTGCGCTAGGATGTATTGTTGCGTGTATTAACTACTTTGATGGCCTCTATTTTAACTATAATGGCAGGCTTCCACAAAAATCCGGCTTAAAATGCCAACTTTGGCATCGTTCTCGCATTATTTTGCCGGAAACCGGTTTAACTTTGCCCGTATTTAGGGTTACTATATAACAGCGTTCCAGCCGGGGATCGCCTTGAGGTTAGTGGCATATGTCCAGTGTGGCTGACATTGTTGAGTTACAGGAAGAGCGGTCAAAACGTGCTCCGCTGACGGATGAAGAGTTTCAAACCGCGGGTGCGATGTTGAGAGCAGCCCGCGAAGCTGCTGGTTATTCCCTTGAAGATGCTCATGACGCTACTAATGTGAGAGCAGATTATCTCGAGGCCATCGAAGAGATGGACACATCCCGGTTGCCCATCGCTGCCTATACGACTGGTTTCGTCAAAGCATATGCCCAGTTTCTTGAGCTACCCGATGAGCCTTTGGTGGCACGGTTTCGTAAGGAAGCTGGTTATGGCGCTGGTGCTGCCCTTGCTCCAGACGTGCCATCAGCTTCACGTGAGGACGTTACTGCTGGTCGTGAATTGTCCTTGTTGGCCGTTGTGGCGATCCTGTTCTTTGTGATTTGGGTCGCTTTTCAGATTACACGCCCTCCCGCTGACACTGGTCCGGTAGCTGTAGAAGGTACACCTCTGCAGCAGCGGCCATCTGAGCAGATGGCTGAGCCGACTTATACCGTCGCAAATGAAGCTGCTGACGAGACGGCACTGTCTACAGATAATGATATTGCAGTAACAGAAAGGTCCGACGACGTTGGAACATCTCCGGGCTTTGAAACAGAAACAAGTGGCGCCGCTTTAGCAAGTGAAGCTGGAGCTGGAGACTTGGCTGAACTTTCCGGTACTGAACCTGAGCTCTTAGTGACTGAAAGTGACGCTGTGGCCGATGTAACTGATTTGTCCCCCAGTGATGCTGTAGACCTGAATGCACAGCAGTTGGAACTATCTACCGATAGCGGCCAGTTGATAGATGCCGTTGATGAAGCAATAGAACTGCCTTTGGCTGAAACTTTCCCACTTGAGGTAGCGCCAGAAGATGTTGTTGACACTGTTGTTGTACAGGAAACGCCTTCAGAGCCACTTGTTGAGCAGCCCCTGCCAGAAGCGACACCAGCACCAGCTGCGCTTGTAGCTCCTGTTGTGACAGATGCTGTGCGGCTGTCATCAGTATCTCCGGTTTATCCTAGCAGATGTCAGCGTCGTGCAGACGGCACAGAGCGGGTCACAGTGATGTTCGATATCGACAGCCGTGGACGTACAGTTAATCAACGCGTCAGCCAATCCAGCAACAGCTGTTTTGATGGCGCTTCTCTCAATGCAATTGATCGCTGGACGTTCGAGCCTGCAACGAGAGACGGCGCGCCTGTACCGGTCTTTGGCCAAACAACGACGTTCGTCTATAATCTTCCTGAATAAGCTGCTTTTCAGCCGCACTGGGTGCTCTTGACAGGGCTGTGAAATGATTACACCTGCTTATCAGATACGCGAAGGTGAGAGATGAGTGTAAGACCTTGGAGAGATATTGAGCGGCGGCAGTGTCGTCAGATAATGGTAGGCAATGTACCCGTTGGTGGAGACGCGCCAATCACCGTCCAATCCATGACGAATACTCTCACGTCCGATGCAAGAGCTACTCTACAGCAGGTAGAGGAAATTGCTGAAGCGGGCGGTGATATTGTCCGGGTTTCATGTCCTGACGAGGCCTCGACTGCTGCCATGAAGGAAATTTGCAGCCAGTCGCCGGTGCCAATCGTTGCGGATATCCACTTTCATTATAAACGCGGTATCGAGGCGGCAGAGGCAGGTGCGGCCTGTCTTCGCATTAATCCAGGCAACATTGGCTCGGAAGATCGTGTCAAGGAAGTTATCAAGGCAGCCAAAGACAATGGTTGCTCCATGCGCATTGGTGTCAATGGAGGATCTCTGGAGCGGCACCTGCTCGAGAAATATGGAGAACCCTGTCCCGAGGCAATGGTCGAAAGTGCACTCGATCATGCCCGTATCCTTCAGGACAATGATTTTCATGAGTTCAAGATATCCGTTAAAGCATCTGATCTGTTTTTGACGGTCGCTGCGTATCAGGGGCTGGCTGATGCTATAGATTGTCCTCTTCATTTGGGCGTCACGGAAGCCGGGGGCGCGCGCATCGGTTCAATCAAGTCAGCGGTGGGGCTTGGTTCCCTCTTGTGGGCAGGCATCGGCGACACAATCCGTATCTCCTTGTCAGCCGACCCCGTCGAAGAAATCAAAGTCGGCTATGATCTGTTGAAAAGCCTGGGCCTGCGCCATCGAGGCGTCAATATCATTTCGTGCCCATCTTGCGCTAGGCAGGGTTTTGAAGTCATCAAAACCGTGGAGATCCTGGAAGAAC
>JALEGM010000012.1 GCA_022763145.1 Aquisalinus sp.
GGCATCCTTGGCTCTGAAGCAGATGAAGATTATGACGGTGCCCTTGTCTTCAAGGATTATGTTGAGGCCCGTGCCAATGGTCGCGTTAAAGTTGATATTTTCACTTCCGGGCAGTTCTGTAGCAATGAACGAGAGTGCATAGAAAATATGCAATCGGGGGTGCTCGATGTTTTCATGACAACGATTGGGGGTATGGGAAACATTTATGGACCTGGTCAGGTATTCGACCTGCCTTATGTCTTTCGCGATGACCGCGTTGCCGAATGCGTCTTCGATGGTCCCATAACGGATGATCTCAGACAGGCGGTTCTCACAGAACAGCTTGGCTTACGCCTGATGGCGGTTTCCAATACCGGAGGTTGGCGCAACTTCGCAACGACGCGTACACAAATCCGAAAACCTGAAGACTTGCAGGGTTTGAAAATACGCACCACATCTGCGCCGATCCAGCAGGAGCTTATGCGCCAGCTTGGTGCGAACCCAACGCCTGTTTCCTGGTCGGAGTTATATACTGCACTTGCAACTGGTGTTGTCGAAGGCACAAAGAACGGTATTCAGGATATTGTCGGCATGAACTTTCATGAGCATGTGAAGTTCATCACGCTTGATGGTCATGCATATATGGGCGCACTATGGTGGTATTCGGACAAAAACTGGCAAGAGCTACCACCGGATATCAGGCGGCAGGTCTTTGATGGATTTCAGCATCTGAAAACTGTTACCCGGGCTATTCCGATGCGGCGTCAAATAGAAGCTTATGAAACATTCCGCGAAGCCGGGGGCGAGGTATATGCACTTTCCCCCGATGAAAAAGCAATGTTCCAGCAAGCAACCAGTGGCATGCGTGGCTGGTATAGTGAAAAATATGGCACAGAATGGCTTGAAAAACTGGATACAGCTATTGCCTCATGCGAACAAAGTGTCGACGCAGAATTCTCCCGCGGCAACCAATAGATCAGTATTGGTACCTATTAGCGCCCAAGAATTTCATCGAGTCTCTTGCGGACCTCTGCTCGCCATGGCTCGCGCATTTCACGGATACGCTTCACCATCGCTTCATTTTCATGCCATGGCATGCCGGGAATAAAATGTTCGGCTGTCTCACGCATTGTAGCACGATCCATTTCTTCCATTACATCCACCATGGCTTGTGCTTTGCCCCGCTCGATCCCTAGCGCTTCAAACGCTGAACGACTGACCCGTTTCGATCCGTCATAGGTTTCTCTTATGATATCGCGACAGCCTGCATACCATAACTCGAAGACGTGACTGCGGTCGATCGCGCGAGCAATGACATGCACTTTGGGATGATTGGCTTCCATATAGCGTACAAGCTCAGTTATCTGATCTTTGTTATCAATGGCAATAATAAGAAGCTTAGCTTGGCCTATACCTGCCGCCTGTAAAAGATCTGGTCTTGTTGCGTCACCAAAAAAGACTGGTACATTGATCTTCCGCAGCGCTTCAAGCTGCTTTGATGAATAATCAATAACAGTTGTCTGATATCCGGCGGTGACGAGCATATTGTTGATAATACCACCCATGCGACCACAACCAGCAATAATGATCGGGCTTTGATGGGTGATTTCGTCTGCCTCCTGCTCCTGTTCTTTTGCTGCCCCCGCAACAATTACCTTTTCATAAAAAATGAATAGCAATGGTGTAATCAGCATAGAGAGGGTTATTATAAGCAGAAGCTGATCACCCAGAATATCGGGTAGAATACCGCCTGATGTTGTAAAGGACACAAGCACAAAGCCGAACTCACCGGCCTGAGCAAGCCCAAGTGCAAATAGCCATTTGTCAGCCCCACGCACATTGAAAACACGTGCCAGCAACAAGAGGATTGCTGCCTTCAATGCAATCAGGCCAATCGTGCACGCAAGAATGAAAGTTGCCTCTTCAATCAAGAGCATAAAATTCATCCCCGCCCCAACAGTCATGAAGAATAGTCCAAGTAGCAAACCGCGGAAGGGATCAATATCTGCTTCCAGCTCATGCCGGTATTCGCTGTTGGCCAGCACAACACCCGCCAGAAAAGTACCGAGAGCTGGAGAAAGACCAACGAGTGTCATGAGTAGCGCAATACCGACTACGATCAATAAGGCCAGAGCTGTGAACAATTCGCGCAACTGCGCCGCCGCGACAAATCGAAAGAGAGGTCGGGACAGGTAACTCCCCCCCAGAATAACAGCCGCTATTGCTGCAACGTTGACGCCAGCGGTTTGCCAGCCATTGAGACCGGCTACCAAGCTCATACTATGACCATGTCCGCCATCATCTACGCCTGCCATAGCCGCAGGTCCGTTGGCGACGGCTGAGTGGCCCGCCAAATTTGGTAGTAATTCAGGAATTGCTAGCAGAGGCAATAACGCAAGGATCGGGATGACGGCGATGTCCTGGAACAGCAATACCGAGAAACTTGCCTGCCCCCCGTCGCTACGCATCAGGCCTTTTTCGTTGAGGGTTTGAAGTACAATGGCAGTCGATGACAAGGCCAGCACCAGTCCAATCGCCAAAGCGAAATTCCATGACTGCCCCATCAACATGGCGACTGACATTATTACAGCTGTCGTCAGCACCACTTGCCCACCGCCAAGCCCAAGCAGTCGCCCACGCATTGACCAAAGCATCTTTGGTTCAAGTTCAAGCCCCACAAGAAACAGCATCATTACCACACCAAATTCGGCAAAATGCTGGATGGATACAACGTCGACACCAAGCGCGCTCAATACTGGACTGATGGCGATACCTGCGATGAGATAGCCAAGCACTGACCCCAGTCCGAGGCGTGATGCAACAGGAACTGACAGGACGCCTGCAACCAGAAAAATGAAGGAAAGCAAGAGAAAGTCAGTCATATCTTTTCACCTTGATAAGGTCTGCTAGAGGAATCACGTCAGTGTCATTACTGACTTTGGGTTATAATCCTGCAACTCTTCTGTACGCCCCTCCCGGATTTTCACAACCCAGTCAGGATCTTGCAGTAGGGCCCTACCGACAGCAACAAGATCAAACTCTTCCCTTGCCAGACGCTCTTCCAAGTCATCCAGTGCACGCTGGCCTGAGCCCTGCCCGGCGAATGCCGTGAAAAAGTCAGCTGACAAACCAACGGATCCAACCGTGATTGTTGGTAAGCCGGTTAATTTCTTCGCCCATCCTGCGCAATTCAGCCCTTGCTCTCCATCCACTTCGGGGAATTCTGGCTCCCAGTAGCGACGTTGCGAACAATGCAGCATATCGACACCGGCCTCCGCAAAAACCTTCAAAAATGCTTCCAGCTTTTGCGGTGTGTCTGCCAACCGCGCTTCATAATCCTGCTGCTTCCATTGCGAGAACCGTAAAATGATCGGAAAGTCCGGACCTACCGCTGCGCGGATCTCACGGATAATATCCGACGCGAATGTCGCCCGCTCCGGCAAGCTGCCTCCAAAACGATCATCTCGAATGTTCATCTGGTCCCAAAAGAACTGGTCAATCAGGTAACCATGCGCACCATGTATCTCGACACAATCAAAACCGAGACGCTTTGCCTCTCCTGCAGCCTTAGCATAAGCGAGAATCATATCGGTAACATCGGATTCGCTTGGCGCGTCCTGCACCTGCTTACCCTTGTGCGTGATACCAGACGGACCATCAGATGGTGCCTCAGGATTTGGTCCCGTGCCTGGTTTGCGCATCATACCCTGATGCCAGATTTGTGGGGCAATCAGTCCACCAGCTTCATGGACAGCGCTTGCCACATGCTTCCAACCCTCCAGCGCTTCGGGTTCATGGAAATTTGGTATCTTCGGATCATTTGAAGCTCCGCCACGATCAACGGTTGTACCTTCGGTAACAATCAACCCGACCTCGCCCTTTGCGCGCCGGGCATAATACTCTGCCACATCTTTACCGGGCACACCGCCGGGCGAGAAACTGCGTGTCATGGGCGCCATAACGATCCTGTTTGGCAAATTGAGAGACTTGAGAGTAAACGGGGAAAACAAGGGCTTGCTCATCACATTTCCTATTATTGCATGGGAGACATTCAGTTCACCAAGATGTGAGCCGCGTCAATTAAGAGCTGCAGCACTGACACGCAGCCGTGAATAGTCCTCGCCTTTCGGATAGGATAACGAGATGCAATATTTTCAGAGAGAGCCAGCCAAGGAGCCACGAGCATGACCGAGGAATATACACCCCCAAAAATCTGGACCTGGGACAAGGAAAGCGGCGGACGCTTTGCCAATATCAACAGACCGATTGCCGGCGCCACTCACGACAAAGAACTGCCGGTCGGCAAGCACCCACTGCAACTCTATTCCATGGCAACGCCTAATGGCGTGAAGGTTACGGTCCTGCTAGAAGAGCTACTCGCAGCTGGCCACAGCGATGCAGAGTATGACGCCTGGTTGATCAACATCAGCGACGGTGCTCAGTTCGGCTCAGGATTCGTGGATGCCAACCCAAATTCGAAAATCCCTGCTCTGGTAGATCGCTCAGGCGGCAAACCTCAGCGGGTTTTTGAATCAGGTTCCATATTGCTATATCTCGCGGAAAAATTTGGCGCTTTTCTGCCTACAGAATTTTCTGCAAGAACTGAAACCCTAAACTGGCTTTTCTGGCAGATGGGTTCAGCACCTTATCTGGGCGGCGGGTTCGGACATTTTTATTCCTATGCACCCGTTAAGATTGAATACTGTATTGATCGCTTTGCGATGGAGGTTAAACGCCAACTTGATGTGCTGGACAGGCAATTAAAAGACAATGAGTATATTTCTGGTGATCAGTACACGATTGCAGACATGGCAATATGGCCATGGTATGGTGGATTGGCCACGAACAAAGTTTATGAAGCAGCTGAGTTTCTGCAAACCCATGAATACGAAAATGTGCTGCGTTGGACTAACAATATTGCAGCGCGGCCGGCCGTAAAACGCGGCAGGATTGTGAATCGGGCATGGGGCGAACCGGAAACACAGTTGCATGAACGACATGATGCGAGCGACTTTGAGCTACGCACACAGGATAAACTGGAAAGCTCATAAGATTAATCAGGCGGCGGCATTTTCAGGGAGTTGTGATGGGCACTCTGATGGCAAGCCTGTGAACCTTACACGATTGCGGCCAGCACGTTTGGCCGCATAAAGAGCCTCATCCGCACGCTCAATGAACCAGGCGGGGCACGTATTCTTGTCTGGTTGCTGTGCAAAAACACCAAAACTGCATGTGACTCTTATGTCCAACGGTCCATCTCTATAAGGCGTGCTCTCAATTACTTTACGGACCTTTTCAGCAACCACGCCGGCCTGCTCATCACTTGTATCGGGACAGAAGATGACGAACTCCTCCCCCCCGATACGGCCCATAATATCAGAAGCGCGTATGCTGGCGAGGGCCCTGTCAACCACGAACTTTATCACCTCATCACCAGTGCCATGACCATAAGTATCATTGACTTTCTTGAAATGGTCGATGTCGAAAATAATAGCTGCCACTTCGCGTCGGTGCCGTGAAAAGTATGCCAAAGAGGATCTAGCCGCACTCATTAGTCCACGCCTGTTGTGGCAACCGGTCAACGGATCAGTGGAAGCAATTGCCTGCAAATGCGTCTCCGCGCCATGAAGTCTTTTGCCCAGTGGGCGGAATATCAGTAATGCCTCTGCAAGCAACAAACCCAAAATAAACAGTACGCCAGCCTGAGTGAAACTCTCGATACGCTGGATTTCTGCACGAGCATTCTCTTCGTATAATGAAACAGCCTGATTCAGATCCGGTAACAACGTGTCTGCTTGCTCAGCGAGTAGCAGAGACTGACTTGGACTCAACAAGCTCGAGCCGACCCGTGGTTGGCTGGCATCTGCCAGAAATTTTCGCACCCTATGGTCAAGGCGCGAGTCACCAAAGTAAAGCCTCTCGATATCATTAAATAAGGGGGCTTTTTCCGGTAAGATCAAGTCATCCTCAGCAAGACGTTCGTGGCTGGCAGACATAAGAGCAACGGCTTCTTGCAAACTACTCTTGAGCGGAGCATATTCTACGGCTTGCGGTTCCGTGTTCCTCAAACGTAAGTCTAGCGAGACTATGCGCTGTGACAGCATTCTTTGTCGCCCGGCGACGTTAATCAGTTCGGCATTTTGTTCCTGACGCGCTATTGTCTCACGCTCAGCCCAGTGGATCCCCACTGACGCTAGGGCGATCAGGGTCAATGCCACGACATAACAGACCGTGAAAAGGAGCAGATTTTGCTTCATTCCATATTACCCTGACTTCCGACAGATAATCAGGATAACACTTATTGGTTGCGGGATGGTGAACCAAACAACCCTGTTGGTTAATGGTTTTAACCACGTCCGCTATATCGTTCGCTGAACACCTCAAAAAGTGACCGGATGGCA
>JALEGM010000130.1 GCA_022763145.1 Aquisalinus sp.
CATCGCTGATAACTTCAGAGCTGTTTTTATGGCGGCCGGTTTCCAAGGCGCCCCCGATACGCAATTTGATTCGGGTAGCCTTGAATTGTGCGCTCATTGACTGGTCCAGAGCAGCCAGAATTTCCTTCGCTTTATTCCTGACATCTTTGTCACTATTAAAGTTCGCATCAAGAACAATAATAGTCGACTCATCAAATTTCGAAACATATCCCCATTTGCAGACCATATTTGAAATGGAGTCTGAGAGTTGGGCCATGCAGTCATCTGATACGTCAAGCCCGAACGCTTCTGTCAATTCTGCGTGGTTCTCTAACTGAACCAGGAATATGCCATAGTAATTCATGGGACAGTTATCCCGGTTACGCCAGCTGCACCCGATGCGCTCCTGAGAGCGAAGTGTGAACCACGCCATACTTCTAAGCCCGGTGACATTACAGGTGAGTGAGCGTGAATAAATGTAATACCCGGCCACAATCGCCATGGCTGTAATTAGCAGTGAAAAAGTTTGAACGGTCTGGCCAGCCACAATCCCGATGATGGCAAAGCCTGCCACTGAGATCACGGATACGCTGTAGATCATCTTGCGGTCGAGCCATAATGAGCGCGTCAGGATCATTGCGAACATGCCGGACATCGCGAGGAAGAAGCTGCTTTCATTGGCAATCATGGCAATAATGACGAAGGCGGAGGCATCAATCATCGCGGCAGCATAATTTTCCAGAGGGTGCGGCTGACGCTGATTATTAATAATGAGCCTCAATAGAGCATAGCCTGTAAAGCCGAGCACTAATGGATGAAGCGTGAGCGCAAGCAGGCCAGCTGAAAAAATCATGGTCACTAGATCAGCCATGAATTGAAGCTGCTTGAGAGACCAGGAACCGTATCGATGAGTGTGCATACGCATCCGAGTACACGAACTTCCTTAAAGTTGTGTTGGTTTGCCGTTCAATTCATGGTTGAGAACGGGTTACCGATCATCAGCGCTATAAGTTTACTTACGTTTCCGGCGCGAAGGTGTTCTCGTGCCGGCTCTGGTTTTGCGTCTGACAGATTTCCTCTTGTCTGCGCCGTAACCTCTGCTTTTCGGCACCTTTACGCCGGTGAGGGGATCGGAAAGCATCTCGAAAAGCAAACCGCCTTGCAGTGGCGTCACTTCTTTCAGGCGCACCGTCACCGGCTGGCCGATGCGGTAAATACCATTGCCCGCCTCGCTGACGAGCGCATTGGCGCTCTCTTCGTAGCGGAAGTACTCTGCACCGATCGTGCGTGCTGGAATGAAACCATCGGCGCCTGTATCTTCAAGACTGACGAACAGGCCGCTGCGGGTGACGCCATTAATGCGGGCTGAAAACTCTGCGCCAACCCGGTCAGATAGCCAGCTTGCCAGGAAACGATCTGTGCTTTCACGTTCCGCCGCCATTGACTTGCGCTCAAGGTCAGAAACATCTTCGGCAATTTTTTGCAGGTCTTTTTGCTCGGGATGTGGTGGTAGGCTTTTTTCCAGTTTGCAGGCGTGGATCAGGCCTCTGTGAACTGTGATATCAGCATAGCGACGAATGGGGGAGGTGAAATGCGCATAATTGCGTAAATGCAACCCGAAGTGGCCAATATTACTTGTGTCGTACACGGCCTGACATTGCGCGCGCAGGATGATCTGGCTGACAAGAGAGACCTCGTCCTTCTCTCGGGCATGGCCAAGAATCTGGTTCAAATTCTGGGGTTGCAGCACTTGTCCTTTGGGCAGGGAATAGCCCATGCTTTCCAGAAACTCCCGAGCCCCTTCCAGTCGCTCAGGGTCTGGCTCTCCGTGCACGCGGTAGATTGTTGGCAGGCTTGCAGCCTTCAGTGTTTCCGCTGCTGCCACATTCGCCTGGATCATGAACTCTTCAATCAGCCTGTTCGCTTCAAACCGTTCTTTTGTCGAGACCGCCTCCACATGGCCATCACTGTTAAAAATGATGCGGCGCTCTGGCATGTCGAGGTCAAGCGGCGCCCGCTTGTCGCGTGCCTTTGAAAGGGCTTTGTACGCGCCCCATAACGGTTCAATCACACTTTGCATCAGCGTGGCGGCCTGGTCATCAGGATTACCATCTATGGCATTCTGAACTTGTGCATATGACAGGCCCGCATGAGATTTCATCATGATACGCATGAAGGTGTGATGCCGTTTACGGCCTTCACTGTCGAAAATCATCTCTACGGCGAGAGCTGGGCGGTCAACGCCTTCCTTCAAAGAGCACAGATCGTTGGACAGGCGTTCCGGCAGCAT
Source organism: Aquisalinus sp. (assembly GCA_022763145.1). Classification (GTDB taxonomy): domain Bacteria; phylum Pseudomonadota; class Alphaproteobacteria; order Caulobacterales; family Parvularculaceae; genus Aquisalinus. The sequence goes on from JALEGM010000130.1 coordinate 2,270, forward strand.
TGGCACAACCATGTCCGGCAGATAGGTCGAATTGCCACGTTTAATGGCTTCCTTGTCAAGCGCACTGCCAGTCGCGACAAAATGTGCGACATCAGCAATCGCAACAATCACACGCCATCCACCGTCGTTTTTCGGGTCCTTGTCCTGTTCTGCGAAAACCGCATCATCATGGTCGCGTGCGTCTGCCGGATCGATTGTGATAAGAGGCGTATCGCGCAGATCCTTGCGATTGCCGAGAGCAGGTGTTGAGGCGGCATCTGCCTGGTCGTGTACTGCTGCCGGAAAATCCGTACGGATTTCATGATTGGCAATCGCAATCTGGGAATAAGAGGCCGGGTTGGAGATATCCCCAAGGACCTCGCGAATGCGCGCCATACGTGGCCCATAGCCGCGCTGGCTTTTTGCTTCAGCCCAGACAAGATCGCCATCGCTCGCGCCATTGATATCGGCAGGCTCAACAAGGTAATCCCGTTTTGCCTTGCGACTGACAGGCTCGATGGCACCGCCAACCTTGCGCTCCCGGAAGACACCAAGAATCCGCTCTGCTCCCTGACCAATATGCTTGATCGGCTTGGCCAGATAGGTGCCGTCAGTTTCCTGCGATAACCTGCCGAGAAACCTGTCCCCCTTGCCAAGCACTGGCCGTGTCTTGGCCGCTGACTGGGAGGGTAGGGTGATCGCAGGTGGGGCAAACTCTTCCTTCCAGTTTGGTGGAAAGCAGATCAGGTCACCATCGTCATCTGTGTCAAGAATATCTAGGACAGCTACAGGTGGCAGAGTGCCACGCGCTGTTGCCCGCTTGCCTTTTTGGTCGATCAAACCTTCCGAAGACATCTGCTTCAGGAGCTGTCGCAGTTCAGTGCGAGCTTCGCCCTTGATGTTGAAAGCGCGTGCTATTTCCCGGCGTGAGACTTCACCGCCCTGCTGCTGGGCCTGTTCGATAAAGTCCCGGATTTCTTTTTTGCTGGGGAGGGAGGGCAAGGGGTTTGCCTATCCTTCTGTTACGGCGCTGGCAGACTTTTTTGTAGCTTTCTTTTTGGTCGCTTTTTTAGTTACTTTCTTGGCCGTTTTCTTTTTTACCGCCTTCTTTTTAGTGGCTTTCTTTTTCTTGGTCGCTTTCTTCTTCGGACCTTTCGCGTCGCGCGCCGCAATCAGCTCGACTGCATGATCAAGTGTCAACTGGTCCGGGTCCACGCCGCCTGGAATGGTCGCATTCGTTTTCATGTGTTTGACGTACGGACCATATCGACCGTCATAAATGGCAACAGGTTCGCCGGTTTCGGGGTGTTCCCCCAGTTCTTTCATCGGCTTTGCCTGTTGGCCACGGCCACGCCCCGGATTGGCTTTCTTTTCGGCAATAACGGTTACGGCTCGGTTGAGACCGATCTCGAACACATCATTTGTCGATTCAAGGTTCGCATAAATACTGCCGTGCTTTACATAAGGGCCATAGCGTCCGATAGCCGCTTCGATTGGTTTCCCGTCTTCAGGGTGTGCGCCGATCTCACGTGGCAGGGAGAGAAGCATCAAGGCTTTTTCAAAGTCAATATTCGCGACACCCCAGTCCTTGGGCACACTGGCACGTTTCGGCTTTTCCTTGCTTTCCTTGTCTTCCTCACCCAGTTGAACGTAGGGACCAAAACGGCCAGCACGGATAGAAACTTCCAGTGAGGTATTTGGATCAACACCGAGCACCTTGTCGCCGCCTTCAAGCCCATCATTGGCTTTGTTGCGCGATAGTTGCTTTGTATGTTTACAGTCAGGATAGCGCTCACAACCGATGAAAGCGCCAAAACGCCCAATCTTCAATGATAGCCTGCCTTCATTACAGGTAGGGCATAGCCGGGGATCAGTACCATCCTCCTTGGGCGGAAAGATGTGCGGCCCAAGCGATTCGTTCAGCGCATCCAGGACAGCGGTAATCCGCAGGTCGCTCATGCCCTCAACGGTGGCAAAAAATTCGTCCCAGAATTTTTGTAGAAACTCTTTCCAGTCAGCCTTGCCATCGGAGATCGTATCTAGGGTTTCTTCCAGGTTTGCCGTGAAATCGTACTCCACATAGCGCTGGAAAAAGTTTTCAAGGAACGCCGTCACAATCCGGCCCTTGTCGTCCGGGATAAAGCGATTTTTCTCAACCGTTACATAAGTCCGATCTTGCAGCACCGAAATGATGGAGGCGTAAGTTGAAGGCCGTCCGATGCCAAGCTCTTCAAGGCGTTTGACAAGGCTGGCCTCAGTATAGCGTGGCGGTGGTTGTGTGAAGTGCTGGTCAATTTGTGGTTCATGCACATCAGCGCCAGCACCGGCCGTGACTTTCGGAAGGCGGCTGCCTTCACCATCGTCGTCCTGGTCGTCGATTTTGTCGTCGCGACCTTCCATGTAGAGCTTCAAAAAGCCGTCAAAGACCAGCACAGAGCCGGTTGCCCGCAGGCCGGTCTTGTCATCCGTGGAGAGAATATCAATCGTTGTACTTTCCAGGCGCGCTGCTTCCATCTGGCTGGCAATGGCGCGTTTCCAGATCAGGTCATATAGCTTGTACTGATCTGAATCGAGCGACTTCAAAGACTGTGGTGGGCGTGAGAAACTGGTCGGGCGGATACATTCATGGGCTTCCTGCGCATTTTTTGCCTTGCTCTTATACATGCGCGGGCTGTTCGGCAGGTAATCGTCCCCATAGGTATCTTTGATGGCGTCGCGAGCTGACATGACGGCCTCTGGTGCCATGTCTATGCCATCTGTCCGCATGTAAGTAATCAGGCCGGTGGTCTCACCGCCAATATTGATGCCTTCGTAGAGACGTTGTGCCGTCTGCATTGTGCGTCGGGCGTTGAAACCAAGTTTGCGCGAAGCTTCCTGCTGCAGGGTTGAGGTTGTGAACGGCGCAGACGGATTACGCTTGGTGGGCTTCGATTCCACATTCGCAATGCGGAAGGAGGCATTTTCAACAGTAGCCTTTGCGCGTGCAGCGTCTTCACCATTGCCGAGCGAAAACTTTGTGAGCTTTTCGCCATCAAGTGTCACAAGGCGCGCCGTAAACGGATCACTTCCGTCAGAAGTCACCTGCGCTTCCAGGGACCAATATTCCTCCGGGACGAACTTCTCAATTTCCAGTTCACGCTCGCAAATCAAGCGCAGCGCGACAGATTGAACGCGTCCTGCCGAACGGGAGCCGGGCAGTTTCCGCCATAAAACCGGGGAGAGGGTGAAGCCCACGAGATAGTCCAGCGCGCGACGAGCCAGATAGGCATCGACCAGCGCCTGATCCACCTCACGTGGATTTGCCATAGCTTCAAGAATGGCTTTCTTGGTGATGGCATTAAAGGCTACCCGTTTGACTGATTTGTCCTTCAGGGCCTTCTTCTTGTTCAATACTTCCAGCAGATGCCATGAAATGGCTTCCCCTTCGCGATCCGGGTCAGTGGCAAGAATCAGGCTGTCCGCAGCTTTTACGGCTTCAATGATTTCATTCACCCGTTTGCGGGACTGGGAATCCATTTCCCAGGTCATGTCGAAATTTTCGTCAGGTCTGACCGAGCCGTCTTTCGATGGCAGATCACGAATGTGCCCATAGGAGGCGAGTACTTTATAATCGCTCCCCAGATATTTATTGATAGTCTTCGCCTTTGAGGGTGACTCAACAATAACGACCTGCATCTACCTGATATCCCTCATCTTTTGCTGCACTCATTGGGGCAAGTGCGAGCTTGGCGCGTTGGCAGAAAGTGATGTTGTCATGCTGGTCTGTCAACGGGGAAAACCGACAATCAACCTTGGATTGGTTAAAAATATATGTTACAACTTATTGGTGTATATATTCAAAGGTTCAATCTGGAGTATAATTCGATGTCCCAATCATTGGTTCCGCAGGAAGTATCTTCCGCTGTTATGGACTCTGCCTTAACCCCCAGCCATCAGGATATTGCTGAATATGTGCAGGAAATGACGAGCGAGTTGGAAAAGCTATGCACGGGTGCAGGATTACGCAGCATTGCTGCTTGTTTGGCGTTGGCCGCGAGTGAGGCGGAACGTCTGTCAGTGACCCGATAACTGCCGCTGCCTGAAGTCACTATCTTTTCAGCCTCAGCTTTTATCAAGCCAAGTCATCCTAGCTCGCTGATAATGTGTAACGCCCTCCTGTGTGTTCTTCTGCGTCTCCCATCAGGACCAGTTCAAGCAGCACCTGATTAATCACGTGGGGCGGCAATTCACTACTGCGGATCAACGCATCCCGATGGGTGGGCGTGAAACTGAGTAGGGACAGAACTTCTTTCTGGCTGTCTATCAAGCTATCTTCAGCCAAAAGCTCTGCGTCCGCAAAATCATCGCTTTCCATGAAGGCGGGCTGGCGCAGGGGCGTCTGCAGGCTCTCCAGAATATCATCTGCGGTCTCAATCAGGGTTGCACCATCCCGGATCAGCCTGTTCGTGCCGTGGCTGCGTGGGTCGAGAGGGGAGCCGGGTACAGCAAAAACCTCGCGGCCCTGTTCCAGTGCATACCGGGCTGTAATCAGGGTACCCGACTTCTGGGCAGCCTCGACGACGACCACGCCCCGTGACAAGCCGGAGATGATCCGATTACGGCGAGGGAAATCACGCCCGGTGGGGCGATAGCCGGGTGGCATTTCTGAAATGAGCAGTCCTTGCTGTGCGATGGTGCGTGTAAGTTCTGCATGTTCAGGCGGATAGATTACATCAATGCCGCCAGCCACCACGGCGATTGTCCCCGTCTCCAACGCTGCAGCATGTGCTGCCCCATCAATGCCCCTGGCAAGACCGGACACGATGACAACGTCTGACCTCCCCAGATCAGAGGCCAGCATCCCTGCCATTTGACGCCCGGCTGTAGAGGCATTACGCGCACCAACAATCGCCACACTCTGCTTCTGAAACAGTGAAACATCGCCGCATACACAGATAAGTGGCGGTGGATCGTGAATATGTCGAAGCAGTGCGGGATAGTCAGGCTCACAAGTCGCAATATAGCGCGCATTGATGGCCTCGGCGGCGTTCAGTTCCGCTAGCACTGCCTCTTCTGGCGGCGGCCTGAATTTGCGCTTAGTGCTGCCCAGTGAGGGAAGTTGATCAAGTGCTTCTCGCGCGGTGCCAAATTTTTGCACTAGTTGCCGAAAAGTAGCAGGGCCGATATGTTCAGTCCGGATCAGGCGCAGCCAGTCACGGCGCTCAAGATCTGTCAGTTCACATGATTGATCACTCTCTTCCATGGGAATGGGATACAGTATGTTCTTGTTATGTTCAATCCTCCTGCCAAAACAATTTCATCGATCCCCACAATTTTGGCAGAGTGCGGCAGGCTCTGTTTGAGAGTCACCGATCTGAGATGTGAGTGAGGAGAGATACAGGCGTGATTATTGATGCGTGGGCACAACACCCGACCCTCAGACACATGCAGGACCCGGTTTTTGAGTCTCTTCGGCGTTGGACGCGGGATCAGATCCCTGACACCGATTTACCGGTCGCTATGACGGTCGCGGCGATGGATGCCGCCGGCATTGACAAAAGCCTGATCTGTGCCTGGCAAGCGCCTTTAAGGGACATGATCTCCAATGACGAAGTAGCGGGTTTTGTCTCTGAATTTCCGGACAGGCTCGTCGGCGTGGGCTCTGTGGATATTTCCCAGCCGATGCAGGCGGTGCGCGAAGTGCGCCGCTGCGTAGAGGAGTTAGGCTTCAAAGCGATCCGCGTCCTGCCTTGGCTCTGTGACGTGCCTCCGACAGATCGTCGTTTCTATCCGGTTTATGTCGCCTGCTGTGAAATGAACGTGCCCTTCTGTACACAGATCGGGCACACAGGCCCGCTTATGCCTTCGGAAGTAGGGCGGCCGATTTATCTGGACCAGGTCGCGATTGATTTTCCAGAGTTGACGATTGTCGGGGGACATATTGGCTATCCATGGACCGAAGAAGCGATTGCTGTCGCGACCAAACATCAAAATGTCTACATTGATACATCCGCCTACACTGTTAAAAGGTATCCACCAGAAATCATAAGATACCTTAAGACAAACGGTGCCTCAAAGGTACTCTTCGGAACCAACTATCCGATGATTATGCCGCAAAAGGCTCTTGAGGGGTTGAAGGCGCTGGGCCTTGATCCGGAAACGGAAGAAAAATTTCTCTGGAAAAATGCTGCTACTGTTTACAATCTGGCATAAGCCATCAAATGATTTCGTCTTCATCAAACAACGGATCGAGATCAAGCTGCGCGGCGAGGCTGTCGAGTGTCGATTCAACATCGTCACCGTCCTTCTTTGTGCGCGCAATATGAACTAGAGCGTCGCCTTCATTTACGACCGGCAATTCTGCACGGCCAATAATGAGGCCCGGTTCATCAGCGACAATTTCTTCTTCGCTCTCACCAAAAGGGTCCGACACCGCGCCGAGAATGTCACCTGCTTCGACGTGATCGCCCACTGTTTTGAAGAGACGCAAGAGCCCCCCTGCGGGTGCGCGCAGCCAGTCGCTGCTGGTGGACCGTAAAGGCTTCACATCAGGTGCCGCTATCCCGTCTGCAGGGAGCATCCCCAGATGATGCATCACGCGCAGGATGCCAGCCGTGCCCGAGCGCGCGGCATATTCGTCAAACCTGAGACCCTGACCGGCTTCAAATAAAAGGATGTCTACGCCTTCTTTCTGGGCCGCATCGCGCAAAGAGCCCTCCCGGATTTTCGACGTCAGGACAATCGGCGCGCCAAAAACCTCGGCCAGTTTTATCGTTTCCGGTTTTGACGGTGACACCCGAATTTGCGGCAAATTTGTTCTGTGTACCGCTGCAGAGTGCAAATCTATCCCGATATCAGAGCGTTTCACGATTTCGTTCAGAAAAAGCCTTGCAAGACGTGCAGCGAGAGAGCCTTTTTCGGAGCCAGGGAAAGAGCGGTTCAGGTCGCGCCTGTCTGGCAGATATCTGGAATGGTTGATGAAACCGAACTTGTTGACAACCGGCACGGCCAGAAGAGTGCCTTTCAGGTTTTCAAGATTGGATAATCTCAAAAGTCGCCGAACAATTTCAACGCCCATAACCTCGTCACCATGAATGGCTGCACTGACGAACAGGACAGGTCCTGGTTCTTTTCCGTGTACCACATGCACCGCTAGACCCACGGGCGTATGGTCCGATAAAACACTAACTGGCAGGTCAACTGTCTGCCGTGTTCCAGGCTTAATGTGATGACCGCCAATTTCAAAGAGTTCAGCCGTCGGCATTTGTCACAGCCTTCTTGTTTGTGGTCCTTTTGCGCGTTGTGCGTTCACGATATCGGGCGAGAGGGCGGACCTTGCCTTCGAGGTGCTCGATAATTAGCGAGGCAATATCTTTACCCGTCGCCCCCTCGATGCCTTCAAGACCCGGAGACGAGTTGACTTCCAATACTTTAGGTCCGTCATCTGTTTGCAGAATATCTACGCCGGCAACAGAAAGCCCTAGTGTTCGAGCTGCTTTGCGCGCAGTTTCGCGTTCAGCTTTTGTGAGAACAACTTTTCGGGCGCTGCCTCCACGATGCAGGTTGGAGCGAAACTCCCCCTCTGCCGCCTGCCGTTTCATGGCACCAACAACTTTATTGCCAATCACGAAGCAGCGTGTGTCAGCGCCCGCAGCTTCTTTGACAAATTCCTGCACCAGGAAGTTGGCATTCAGTTGCCGAAATGCGTCGACAAGGCTTTCTGCTGCTTTCTGGGTTTCCGCCAGAACGACGCCGCGCCCTTGTGTGGATTCCAGCAATTTCACGACAATGCCTTTGGTGCCGACCAGTTTTACGAGCTCCTTGGAGTCTTGAGGCGATGACGCAAAGGCAGTGACCGGCATCCCGATCTGCACGCGGGCCAGCAGTTGGTGTGCTAACAGCTTGTCGCGCGATGCCCCGATCGCCTCTGCAGAATTCAGGCAGTAAGCACCGGTTGAGGCAAATTGCCGTAACACGGCCATGCCGTAACTTGTGATACGTGCGCCAATGCGTGGTACGACAGCATCATAGCGTGGTAACACACGTCCATCATAATGCACTTCCGCGCCAATCGTGCCGATACGCATATAACAGCGACTGGTATTGATCGGCTCGATAATATGGCCACGCTTTTCTGCAGCTCCGATGAGGCGAGATGATGAATAGTTGCCAGGCTCTTGCGTTAGCAAAGCAATGCGCAAGGGGCGTTTAACTGGCTTGCGCCGGGGAACATCCTTATACGCTTCATAAGAAAGCACTGGCTGCACAAAAGACTGGTTTGGGTCGACCACCATGTCTTCTGTAATCGCTGAACGGCCCAGCAACATCCGGTAAGACATGGATTCCCTGTTTGTCAGAGAGATGTCTATTGGCCATCGTTTTCCGTCTATCTCAAATTCTGTCCGAATGACATAACGCAGCTCTGTTTCACCGTTCGAACTGGTTACATTACGCCGGTCCACCACAGGTGAAGAGCAGGTCACTTCGAGGCCGGGATCGCCAGGGTCTGGTTTGATCAGAAACCGCACCTGTGGCTTCTCTGCCGGACCGAATGGTTCAATCGCCACGGCATGCAGAGCAGAGGTGCGAGCCCCCGTGTCTATTTTTGCTTTGATGGCCGGCAGTCCAAGAGAGGGAAGGCCAAGCCATTCTTCCCAACCTAAAGTAAGAGAGTCTGTCATTCTGCTTCGCTGACTTTGCTATTAAGCGGCATCATTTTTCTTTGTACCGATCTTTGGTTCTGTACCGGCGCGGATCCGATCAATGTTTTCGCGATGGCGATAAAAGATGAGTCCAGCCATGAACGCTGCAGCAAGGGCGGCCACGGGTAAACCAATAATAAAGTACATCACAAAGGGCGTCAGGCCTGCAGCCACGAGAGCCGAAAGGGATGAGATCCGTGTCATATAGGCGGTCACCAGCCAGATCACACACGCCACCAGACCGCTCCAGAAACTGAGAGCGAGCAGGGTACCCAGAAAAGTGGCGACCCCTTTGCCACCTTTGAAGTTCAGCCAAACCGGAAAGCAATGGCCTAGAAAAGCAGCTGCGCCTGCCAGTGCCATGGGCAAGGCCAGCCAACCAGTCAGTAAGCCAATGATGAGCACGGCAATCGCCCCCTTGCCGCTATCGAGCAACAAAGTTGCCAGCGCCAGGTCTTTGCGGCCTGTGCGCAGCACATTGGTCGCACCGATATTACCGGAACCGATCTCACGAATGTCCCCGAGTCCGGCCAGTTTTGTGATGACCAGGCCAAAAGGGATAGATCCGAGCAGGTAGCCAAAAATGGGAGCGAGAAAAAGCATGGAGGTCAATCCTGTTCAGTCAGTAATGCATCAAGGACGGCCATACGGGTGGTGACGCCGTTCGCCACTTGATCAAGCACCAGAGAATGCCTGCGGTCATCGGCGAGACGTCCGTCAATTTCGACACCGCGGTTCATCGGGCCAGGATGCATAACCTTGGCGCCCGATGCTGCATATTTCAGTGTCTCATGGGTGAGGCCATATGTGTTATAGAAATCGGGAGCAGACATGGCTGGGCCATCGTCCATACGCTCCAACTGAATACGCAGTCCCATAACGAACTGACAGTCAGCCAATCCTTGCCTCAAGTCAGTAAATTGCTCTATATGCTGATAATTACTGCCCTCAGGCATAAATTCCTGTGGGCCGACGCAGCGCACATGCGCGCCCAGCCGTCGTAAAAGCTCAATATTAGAGCCTGCGACGCGCGAATGGCGCACATCCCCGCAGATCGCGATTGTAATGTCGGATAGGCCATCCTTGGCTTGGCGCCCAAGAGAATCCAGCATCGTCACCGCATCCAGCAGCGCCTGCGTCGGATGAGACTGGGTGCCTTCACCTGCGTTGATGACGCAACATGGCAAACTCACTTCATCCAGGGCGTCCGCGACAAAGGCAGAGGTGCCATGTTCCACATTGCGCACAATCATTGCGTCAGCGCCCATGGCAGCCAGTGTCTGGCAGGTGTCGCGCAGGGCCTCACCCTTATGTACGGAGGAGGCTGCAACTGGCAGCACGAGTATGTTTGCGCCCAGCTTTTTGCCGGCCAGCTCGAAAGAAACATTGGTCCTGGTCGAGTTTTCAAGAAACAGGTTCACCTGTGTTCGTGTCGCAAGCCGCTGCGGAATGTCGTGTCCATAGCGGGTGAGGTGTCCGTAATACTGCGCGAGATCAAGCAGATAGATTAGCTCCGTATCGCTCAGGTCGGAAATGCCAGTCAGATTTTTCGGGGAGAAACCTTCAGAAGGGATCTCGGGTCTTATGATTGTTTCACTCATAAAATCCCGCCTTACTGGATACTGGCTGGGCGATGCAAGAGGGAAGGGACAGTCATACATAGATGTCGGGAATGTGTTATAATAAACAAAAAGGATAAAGCTCATGGGAAAGACAACTGCCACCCGCCACATCACTGCGCCGGTTGAGAAAGTGTTTCAGGCAATTTCTGATGTCAGCACATTCGCGCAATCCAATCCCAATATCATCAATATCGAAATGCTGAGCACACAGACCTCCGGTGTTGGCACGCGCTTTCGTGAAACGCGCAGCATGAATGGTCGCGAAGCAACAACTGAACTCGAGTTCACTGAATATGTGGAAAACGAGCATGTGCGGATTGTCTCTGACGCAGGTGGGACAATCTGGGACACAGTGATGAAACTGACACCAGAGGGCGATGTAACCCGTCTCGACATGCAGATGGATGCACGGCCTTACAAGTTGATGTCAAAAATCGTCACCCCTCTGATCAGTGGCATGGTCAATAAAGCTGTTCAGGAAGATATGGATGGTCTGAAGGAGAGATTGGAGGCTTAAGTCGCCCGCAACCGGTCCAGTGCCCCCTGCAGGATGTAACTTGCAGCCATCTCGTCGATAATCTCGGCCCGGCGGGCCCGTTTGGTATCAAGGGCGATTAATTCGCGCTCTGCGGCAGCGGTGGAGAGCCGTTCATCCCAGAAGGCAATCGGTAACTCGGTCTTGCCTGAAAGGTTGCGGGCGAATGCGCGTGTGGCCTGCGCGCGCGGCCCTTCGCTGCCATCCATGTTCAGGGGCAACCCAAGAACCAGTCCGACCACTTGCCGCTCACTGGCCAAGGCCAGCAAGGCCTCCACGTCCAGGGTAAATTTCTTGCGCCGGATCGTCGTCACCGGGGTCGCCACTGTCCGTTCAGGATTTGACACAGCGATGCCGATTGTCTTTGTTCCAAGATCAAGGCCCATCAGTGGGCCAGTCTCCGGGAAGTGTGTCATGGCGTCTAAAAAATCTTCACTCATGCAATTGCTATCGGCGAAATGGGCCAATTCTTCAAGGATCGCAATTTATGCAGGGGTTCTGCTGGTGGCGCTGTTAGGGATCATCATGATCCTGCAGCCACCCCGCACCATCGAGGCACAACAGTTCGATGTGCGCCTCACGCCTGTCCGAAACGGTGAGAATATTGAAATAGTCTATCGTGCGTACACACCCATTTCACAGATGAAGCTGCCATACCCGGCAGAGCAATTTGCTCATTTAAGTATATCAGAAAAGGATGAGGGAATTGCCCTTGGCAGATCGGGTGAGGGCGTTGCCCTGATTGGCGCCGAGCCCTTCGGCCTGGTCAGCCTTTTGCTGGCGCCTACCGTCGAGACGCCGGCAAAGGACTATCCTGTCGCCCAGTTCGGCAGCCAGGCTGTGGCGCTCAATCTGAAATACTTCCAGCCAGTTGAAGTAAATAACCAGCCTGTCAGCACGCTTAATTCAGAAGGAGCACAATTCCAGTGGTTGGGCAGCTCCGCCACCTTTGAAAGTCCACAGGTCGAAATTTACACGGATGCCGGTTTGCCAACGGCAGTGGTCAGCCTGCTTGCCCCCACAGCAGAAGCTTTGAGCGATCACTTCCAGGAGGGCTTCGGCATGCGCTTGCCGGTGCGGCCATCGCTGATGTTTCTTTATCAGGAAGGCAATGAAGGTCA
>JALEGM010000131.1 GCA_022763145.1 Aquisalinus sp.
CCGTCTCATCCATGATGGCAAAGCGCGGCTCGAAGATCGCCATTTGCAGCATTTCCATGCGTTTCTTCTCGCCGCCGGAGAAGCCGACATTGAACGGACGTTTCAGTTTTTCGTCAGACAGACCAACGATTTTGGCTTTCTCCCTTACCAGACGCAGAAAATCTGCCGCACTTACCTCATCTTCACCGCGCACCTTGCGCTGTGCGTTCAGGCTTGTGCGGATGAAGTTCATGGTCGCGACGCCAGGAATTTCCATGGGATGCTGGAAGGACAGAAAAAGGCCACTTGCGGCGCGCTCTTCCGGTTCCATATCAAGCAGACTGTTGCCTTCCAGCAGGATATCGCCTTTGGTTACCTCATAGTTGTCCCTGCCAGTGACTGCGTATGACAGAGTGGACTTGCCAGAGCCGTTCGGGCCCATGATGGCATGGACTTCACCAGCAGGTACTTCCAGTGAAAGGCCTTTGAGAATTTCCGTTTCGTCTACGGAGATATGAAGGTTGTCGATTTTCAGCATTTCTAGTTTCTTTCTGCTTCAGAAAAAGAGGTGTGACTTGAGTTTGCAGGCTTGCCGCTATCAGGGTCTGTTTTATCCCAAACAAGACGTACGAACCAAAGTGACCCCGCCAACATGCCCGCAAGGATAAGGGAAAAGGCAAGTACATTTGGCAAAACCCAAATAGACATGAATGTACCCAAACTGATCAAAAGCACGTACACAAGTAATAGATACGATCCCTCTTTCGTGGTCGGATAGGCCTGAAATAACCACTGTCCACGCGGACGGTAAGTGTGGCGAAACCAATATTTCTGCTTATCTGCCATACTCAATTACCGGATTAGTTGTTGTACGAAACTTACGCATAACGATTCAAAAAGGCTTCCCTGTCTTCACGGCTAGCGAATAGCACCTCTGATACACGTTCATTTTCGGGCACATGCGCAACTTCATAGATCGCCTCAGCGATATTGGCAGGATCATAGAACGTACCCGGCTGGACTGTGCCCATGATGGTAAGAGTCGCGAGGTAGATGTTGTCTTGCGCGTATTGCGGGGCAAGCGCGAGCACTGCGTTGCGCATGGCGCCTTTCGTCACAGCGAGGCCAGGGGCTTCTATGACAACAGTCGGGTCGAGGGCCGAGCCGCCGCCTGTAGCAATGATTGTGCCGCCGTCATTTTCAGCCATGGTCTCGCCCGCAGCCCGCATGGCCGCAACCGCAGAACCTGCGCCAACGGTGACTTCGTTCATCAGGTCAGGCCCGGTTAACTCGCGCCAACTTTTGGCAACATAAAGCGATGCGTTATAGAGGAGCACATCCACGCCCCCCAGTTCTGCGATGGCCTGACGCACACCTTTGTCTGTACTTGCCATGTCCGAAAAATCTGCGGCAACAGTTTTGACAGTGACACCTTTCAGGCCGTCATCTTCCGCATAGCCCTCAAGTTTTTGTTTGTTGCGCGCCAATAGCGCGAGATCATAGCCGCCTTTGGCAAAGGCACGCGCAATCGCCATGCCGTTTCCGGGGCCAACTCCACAAATGATTGCTTTTTTTGACATCACTTAACCTTCCCCTCTGCACGCAGGCGGTCATGTTCGGTAAACTTCTGAATCACTTCAATCTTACCGACAATACTCGCGTTAAATTCTTCAAGCTCCTCTGCTGGAACCCATAATTCCTCATGCTCAGTGCTGCCCACGCATTTTCGTTCAAACTTACTTACATACTCACTATCGACATTGAATTTTGTCACATAACCTGTTTTTTCATCATTATACTTAGTGTTCCAATCCCGAGCTATTTGAGCTGCATACTCTTCATTAGTGACAGGGTAAAATATGGGTTGTTCCGGCAAGCGCGGAGGGAAAGCTCGATAGTTAGCTTCTACGATAAGCTCTAACTCTTTCTCACCCACAGGACGAAATAAAGTAATCGTAGCACCCATCACCCAACGCTCCCTTCGAGGGATACCTGAACCAGTTTCTGTGCTTCGACAGCGAACTCCATCGGCAACTCCTGAAGGACTTCGCGGCAGAAGCCGTTGACCAGCAAAGCCACTGCTTCTTCCTCATCGAGGCCGCGCTGACGGCAATAAAACAACTGGTCCTCGGAAAGCCGCGAGGTCGTTGCTTCGTGTTCCAGGATGGCCCCAGCGTTTTTACATTCCACATACGGCACCGTATGCGCGCCACACTGATCGCCGATCAGGAGGGAATCACATTGAGTGAAGTTGCGCACACCTTCAGCCTTGCGGTGTACAGAGACAAGGCCACGATAGGTCTGGTCAGACTTGCCCGCAGAAATGCCCTTGGAGATGATCCGGCTTTTGGTGTTGCGGCCAAGGTGGATCATCTTGGTGCCTGTATCAGCCTGCTGATGATTATTGGTGATGGCGATAGAATAGAACTCACCCACGGAATTGTCGCCGCGCAGGACGCAGGATGGATATTTCCAGGTAACAGCAGAGCCGGTCTCCACTTGCGTCCAAGAGACCTTGGAATTGTCACCACGGCAATCAGCGCGCTTGGTCACGAAGTTGTAGATTCCGCCCTTGCCGTCCTTGTCGCCCGGATACCAGTTCTGAACCGTGGAATATTTTATCTCGGCGTCTTCCAGCGCGACAAGTTCCACCACCGCCGCATGGAGTTGATTTTCATCGCGCATCGGCGCGGTGCAGCCTTCCAGATAAGAGACATATGCGCCCTTATCGGCAATAATCAGCGTGCGCTCGAATTGACCCGTGTTGGCTTCGTTGATCCGGAAATAAGTGGACAATTCCATCGGGCAACGCACGCCCTCTGGCACGTACACAAATGTGCCATCAGAGAAAACTGCCGAATTGAGCGTGGCGAAGAAATTATCCGTCACTGGCACCACAGAGCCGAGATATTTTTTAACCAGCTCCGGATGCTCGCGAATAGCTTCCGAAATCGACATGAAAATGACGCCAGCCTTTTTCAATTCAGCCTGAAAGGTGGTCGCGACCGACACTGAGTCAAAGACCGCATCAACCGCCACTTTCGGGCTGGCGCCAGTACGCGCCTCGGCAGCGCTTTCTGCCGCGCCTTCTACGCCAAGCAGAACTTCAGCCTCGCGCAAGGGAATGCCGAGCTTTTCAAAGTCTGCCAAAATTTCCGGCGGCACATCATCAATGGACTCATATTTCGCGCCGGACTTTGGCTCAGCGTAATAGTAATGGTTCTGATAATCTATGATTGGATAATCGACATGAGCCCAGGTGGGCTCATCCATCTGCTGCCAGCGCTTGAAGGCTTCCAAACGCCAGTCGAGCATCCACTCAGGCTCTTCCTTCTTCGCCGAGATATAACGGATGGTGTTTTCATCAAGACCTTTGGGGGCTTTTTCAGACTCGATCTCCGTGACGAAGCCATGCTTGTAGGTTTCAAGCGAACGAGCTGTCTCGATGGTTTCCTGGTCTATGCGTTCATTAACAGCAGTCATGACTGTGGTAACTCCAGTTCCGGCACGAGCAGCGCAAGCATGTCAGCACCCTCGTCACGGTCTTTTCCAATTTCTTTATATTCGTCCGAGGTCAGCCATTCCATCAGAGAGGCTTCATCCGGGAAGGACATCAGGATCAATCGGTCACGGTTCCAATCGCCGGCCAGAACTTTCGGATTGAAATCTGCAGCCAACATTGTGCCTTTGAATTTTGAGAAGACATCCATGAATTTAGCCGTATACCGATCATAGGCTTCACGGTTCTTTATCTTCACCTGCGCTGTAAAATAGACCGTCATGCGGCTTTCCCTCTCGTGGCTCGGCTGTACGCCTCACCCCATTTCTCCAGAAATAGATCAATCATCTCTTCTGTCGTGTTCCAACCCAAAGATACACGCAGCGCGCTGGCTGCTTCCTCTTCGGAGGCGCCCATGGCGGTCAGCACATGGCTCGCCTTGACCTTGCCTGATGAACAGGCCGAACCGGAAGATACGGCAATTCCGGCAAGGTCCATGGCCATCACTTGTGTCTCGGAGGAAAAGCCTGGGGCAGAAAAGCAGGATGTGTTAGGCAGGCGATCTGCTCCCTCTCCCCATATTCGCAAGCCTTCAATCCCGATTTTTCTCAGGCCATCCTCTAGACGGTCGCGCAATCTGGCGAGACTGGCCATTTGCTCCAGATCAGTATCGCGCGCTGCCACCCCCAGACCGGCAATCGCGATCATGTTCTCTGTGCCCGCACGGCGGCGCAATTCCTGGCCGCCGCCCTGAACCAGTGGCTCAAGTGGAATACCCGGTTTGGTCACGAGCGCGCCCACGCCTTTGGGGCCACCAAATTTATGGGCGGCAACACTCATCAAATCTGCCTGCAGATCATTGAACGACACTTTTATCTTCCCGACAGCCTGGGCCGCATCCACAAAGAGGAAGCCACCACGGCTAAAAATTTCACTTCGCACCGGCGCAATATCCTGCACCACGCCAGTCTCGTTATTTGCGAGCATCAGGCAAACCAGAAACGCACAGTCTTTCTCAGCGTCATGTTTCTGCACCTCTGCCAGCAACTGATCTGCATCATAAGCCCCGCTCGAGAGGGGGGAGATAAGTTTCAGAGAAGCCAGGCCACTTTTTTCGATGGCCTGTGCACAGTTGATAACCGCATCATGTTCAGTCGCTGAGACAAGGAGATGGCGGACAGGGTTTTCAGCACGACGCACCATGCCCCAAAGGGCCATATTGATTGCTTCAGTACCACCGCCGGTAAAGATGAGACCGTTCGCAGGCGCATCCACAAGAGTGGCGAGGTTTTGCCTCGACTGTTCCAGCAATCCTTTTGCCTTGCGCCCCTCTGTGTGCACAGATGACGGGTTGCCCGCATCCATCGCCAAGATCATGGCCTCACGCACGGCAGGCTTGATAGGCGTCGTGGCATTATGGTCGAGGAATATGCGGGTCATGACACCAGTTCCCCATCCCGCTCCTGCTCGTCTGCAGGGTGAGAGATCATCGCACGACCCAGAACGCG
>JALEGM010000132.1 GCA_022763145.1 Aquisalinus sp.
AGAACTTGCAGGACTAATTTGAATGACTTTGTCCCCTGCATCATCCGGTGTACGCTGGGACACGTTGTGTATGAAATGAGGACAACAACATGTCTGAGAAACCGACCGAAGGCCGTATCCGTATCGAACTGGCACAGTTTATGTATGCCCGGAATATTGATCTGCAGGATCTTTACCGGGCCATGGGCGCCGATCCGGCCCAATGCAGCGAAGGCGCACTCTCACATATGGCCGGGATCATTGATGGTATTGAGCTCGCCTCTGCCCGCATCCGGCAGCATGGTGTGGACGACTGGGCCAAATCCTGATCCTTTGCCAGTGCCATGGCAATGAAGAAACGATCTGTGTCCATCGCGGGGCACCGCACCAGCATTTCCCTTGAACAAGCCTTCTGGGATGAACTGCACCAATTTGCGCGTGAAGATAATCGGTCGCTGGCTAGCCTGGTGGCACAGATTGATCGCGAACGCATGGGGGCAGCCGAGCCACACAATCTATCCTCCGCCTTGCGGGTCTATATCCTGCGACGCGTGAAAGCTGATGCAACGGCATAAGACTTGATTACGGCTGGCAGAATAGCCAAAGCGTGGTAGGGCTTTTTTATGCCCAGTCGCCCGCTCAAACCCCATTCGAGCAGCTCCCGCATCCGTCTCTGGTTGCGCCATTCGCTGCAGCGCGGCAGCAGTATCGCCAATTACAAGGTATGGATACTGGCAATCGTCATTGGGCTCATTACAGCGCATGGCGTCATGGCGTTTACGCAAGGCATCGAGTGGCTCACACGGCTTGCCTATGGCGAGGGCACACGGATGATTGCCAGCTCTGCCCGGGAACTGGACCCGGGACGCATATGGCTGGCACCTGTCATCGGCGGCATATTAGTTGGCGCCCTGCTTTACACAGCGCGGCGTTTCAAATGGCTGCCTGACACAAAGTGCCAAGGTGTCGCGGAAGTCATTGAAGCGCGAGCCGGGCCACCTGGTCATGTCTCCTTCCGGGCGGGCATGGCTAACACAGCAATCGCCACTCTAGCGCTTGGAACGGGGGCATCCGCCGGGCGTGAAGGACCGGCTGTTCTGTTTGGTGGTGCAATTTCCACGGCTCTTTCCGAACGCTGGAAGATTTCAGGTAAGGATGCACGCACGCTACTGGGCTGTGGCGCCGCTGCCGCTGTTGCTGCCAGTTTCAATGCACCGATTGCGGGCGTTTTATTCGCGCTGGAAGTGGTGCTGGGAAACTACGCTCTGTCGATTTTCGGGCCAGTGGCGCTCGCAAGTATCACGGCAACTATTGTCATTCAGTCCTATCAACGGTTTCTGGGCGTGGACGCCCACGGGTTTCTGGTACCGATTTACGGCAACTCCGGACTGGCTGACTTTCCACTGGCAGCAGTCCTCGGGATAATCTGCGGCATTGTAGCCTTCTCATTTCTGCAACTTACGGCCTCCTGCCAGAAATGGGTGGGGCGGAAGATCGCCCGGTACAAGATAGAGCCAGCTCTCCTGCCCCCTATTGCCGGCGTATTCATGGGGACGGTTGCGCTTTTCTTCCCGGAAGTACTGGGCGTTGGATACGAAGCGACAACAGAGGCGCTGTATGGAACTTATTCAATTCCCCTGCTGACAGTCCTGCTGGTGCTGAAAATTGTTGCTACGGCGATCTGCCTTTCCTGCCGCTTTGGCACGGGGGTGTTCTCCGGGGGGATCTTCTTCGGAGCAATATCCGGTGCCGCCTATGGAGCCGCGCTCGCACTGTTCATTCCGGATATTGCAGCAAGCCCAACTTTCTACGCGATGGTCGGAATGGGGGCGGTTTCAGGCGCCATACTCGGAGCACCGATCTCGACGACCTTGATCGTCTTTGAACTGACCGGCGACTACCAGATGACTGTGGCACTGATGTTCGCCGTCGGCATTGCAACAATGATCGCACAGGCAACATTTGGGAGTTCCTGGTTTCACTGGCAATTAAACCAGCGCGGCTATGATCTGTCTGAAGGACCACAGGGGGTTATCCTACAAACAATACGCGTGCGCGATGTGATGCGTGCAATGCCACCGGACGCAGCACCCCTTGATGACAAGGCTGAACGGCTCTTTGCCTCCCATTCACTCGGCGAGGCACTGGCGATCATGCGGGAGAGAGACCTTGATGGAATGCCGGTAACAGTACCCAAGGAGCCAAACCGGGTGATCGGCTATATCACGCAAGTGCGCGCTCTAGCCGTCTATAACAGGGCTTTGATCGACAGCCATGTGGAACACCACCGTTAGGCCCGAACGGCATTGCTGCCTTGCATCTGGTGCAAAGACAGGCAAGATTAGCAACAATTATAAGGGAGGCCGGATATGCTGACGTTGAGAACATCTACTATTGCCCTAGCAAGTGCATTGATGCTGGTTGCCTGCGGGCAGAAAACTGAAACTGACGCAAATCCGGGACCGGTCGATAGCACAGCGACTGAAGCTGCTGCCGACTATGCAGCAACCTTGCGCTCCCAACTGCTAGATGCCCAGCCCGGAGATGTGATCGAGATTCCTGCAGGCAATTACAGCTTTGATCGCAGCCTTTCCCTCTCAGTTGATAATGTGACAATCCGAGGCGAAGGGATGGATGAAACAATCCTTTCCTTCAAAGGTCAGGTTGCCGGGGCGGAAGGCCTGCTGGTGACAGCAGACGATTTCACTATTGAAAATCTTGCGATTGAAGACACCAAGGGTGATGCCTTGAAAATCAACGAGTGCAAAAATGTAATTATCCGCGGCGTACGCACAGCCTGGACCGGAGAACCTAAAACATCCAACGGGGCGTATGGCATGTATCCCGTACAGTGCGAGAACGTGCTGATCGAGGACAGTGTCGCTATTGGTGCCTCTGATGCAGGAATTTATGTGGGGCAGTCACAGAACATCATCGTACGGCGCAATCGCGTAGAGTATAACGTCGCCGGGCTTGAGATTGAAAACTCCATTGGCGCCGATGTCTACGAGAATATCGCCACGAATAATACGGGCGGCATTCTTGTATTCAACATGCCGAACCTGCCGCAGCCAGGCCATACGACGCGGGTCTACAACAATGATGTCTACGAGAATAATACGCGCAACTTTGGCCACCCGGGCACACCTGTGGCAAGCGTTCCGGCTGGCTCAGGGATTGTGGTCAATTCCAACGACAAGGTAGAGATTTTTGACAACCGCATCGCGGACAACAAAACGGCGAACATCATTATCTCAAGTGTCTACTCCACCGGCTATGAAGGCCTCTCCACACAAGAAGACTTTGATCCTTATCCGGAAGGCATTTTTGTCCATGGCAATGAACTTTCCGGCGGCGGTAATGCACCAGACGGGATGGACCTGAAAGCCCTGAAAACTTTGATGTTTGGCCTGACTGGCAGCTTCCCGGACGTACTCTGGGACGGCTACGTCAATACTGAGAAGTTTCCAGACGGCGTGCTAACCGGCGAAGACCGTATCTGCATTGATAATGGCGATGCGGAAGTCCTGAATGTCGACATGCCGAATGGCAATGACAATCCGGTCGTTGATACTGCGCCGCACGAGTGCACAAAGGAACGCCTGCCGGCCGTTAATCTGGATATCTACAAGCCATTTTCTTGTAAGAGCTTTCGCAAACGTGGATAGTCTATTTGTTCTGCTTC
>JALEGM010000133.1 GCA_022763145.1 Aquisalinus sp.
CTGACAGAGCAATACTGTCAGATCGCAGCTGTGCTGCCAGCTGCAAAGCACAGTAATAACGATCGTCCGCTGACAATTCTCGAGCCAAAAGAGCACATGCCTGAACAAGATGTGGTTCCTTGCCCGAGAGAGGTCGAGTAGCCCAGAAGGAACCGTCAAAAATTTTCATATATGCTATGAAATTTTTAATCTCGCTCAGACTGCGCGCTCTCGCGACCAGCCGCATCAAACGATTATAACGATCAGAGTTTTTTTCCAGCCAAATAAAGTAATCCCGTTCTGCAGAAATTGCTCGACCAATACCGCCAGTCAGGTTCGCCAGCAATCCCATCTGCTGCAAGATTGCATTATGCGGTATAGCCCGTATTCGGCGCAGAGACATATCCTCTTGATCTTGCAGTGATTGCCTTTTGGACTGCCTTGAGCCGGTGGCAGGCAGAAAAGCCAATCCAATCGCCGAGACTGTAGTTTGATATGCTTTATCAGCATACAACTTTTCTTGTTGAGACTTCACAGTCCTGTAAAAGTCTAGGCTGGTGCTGATATCTTCATAAAAAGGGTCAGGCACAAGATTTTTATCGATTGCTTCTTTATTCGCTTCAAGAATAGCGCTCAACACGGAGATGGCGAGTTCTGTATTGCCAAAAAGCAAATACCCATCACCACCCTGAAAACTGTTCTCATGCACCAAGGTTATGCCTCGGTTTGAAAATTGTTTTCGAGCCCAGGGGGATAAAGCATATAGCGCCCGGTCTTCAAAACTACACTGGTGATTCCCTCTTCCCATGGACTCACCGTGTGTGTTGAACACAACGGCTTTATGATGACCAAGATCATGCTTCTCCATCAAGTCTGCCATATGGCCCTGAAGTCTCTCTATGGCCAGTGCAGCAGGAATTTGCCCCATGAATCTGCCTGCGTCCGAGAAGCCTGCTTGTATGCAAATGCTTCCGCGTTTTTCTATATACTTTCGATACTCAACCTGCTCGAACAGTACATCAAGTATGCGGCGGGACCGGTCCAGCGCGCGCGGCGTTTCGAAAAGCGGACAGATATCGACTTTATCATCAATCCCAAACAGCTTCGTAAGATATAAAGCTGTCAAAACGGTGACGGGGTTTTCCAGTTCAGCAATCAGTAAACGAATTGGTTGCTCTGCGTCAATATGTTTCAAAATTTGTGCCATGGCGATAATCAGTCTGGAGGCGTCCGATCTTTCCATGGCCAGAGAGGCAAAGTTGACATCTACAGGCTGCACCTCCCGTATGAGCCGCTGTACCTTTTCGAGAGCAGAACGCCCAAAAAGGTCCTCATCGCTATGTAAATTTAATACTTGCCTTGCAGCGTTTCTGATTTGTGCAGCATTAAGCCTGAAGTGCAAATGCCCCATACCAAGGTTAAAGGCATTCATATCCGCAAGTAGTGTCGCAGCTTTTTTCGCAGTATCAATGTTCGCTTCAGCGACAACACTTTTCAGGCTAGAGCGCACCTTAGACAAATCAGAATACAAACCACCATTATCAGTTAACTGATTAGCGGCAATAGAAATTCCCCTAGCATCCTGGAAGGGCTCTTCAAATTTTGCCAGAGCAGCCTCACACTGCTGCTTTAAGGCACTTAAGTCCAGCGCCGCCTGATGTACAGACTCGTGAGAAGAACTGTTTTTCAGGTCGAGCAATCCTCTTTCGTAAATTCCAAGACGGCGAACTTTTTCAATAAGTCGATGCCGGATAACATCCTGCCACCCGATATCAGATCGACCATCCATGTCATAACCGACCCAGGTAGCCAGTTTCATTGGAGCGGGTGAAAATGACCGCCAGTGATCCGGAAACTGTAAACTGGCTTTCTCTATAAGTTTGCTATGAAACAGACTAATAGCATTAGATGCCTGCTCCATAGCATCAAGCACTGCTTCATGCTCATTCTTCAGCGTAATAGGGCTATCTGGATAATGCTCCAGCTTACTTAAATCTATGTCATCCCCTGATGCATTTTTCACCAAGCTCTTGCGCTGAGCCTCTGACAGGATGAAAGTCGGATGTCCTGTAAATACAATGACGTCTGTCGTTTCTTGCCAAGCGTCGCAGAACTTTGTGAAATCATCGACTGAAATGCTGTTATCAATTGCTCTAGATAATCGCCCTTCAGGCACCTCTTCAGAGTTTAATTCAAGATACGCCTCAAGCGCCCGTGAGCGATCCAGAAAAGCATTGTCGCTGTAAAGTTTAATAAGTTCCGACAACTTTTCGGATGATAGATTTCCAGATTCTATCTGTATAGAGATTTCATGTGCAAGTTGTCTAACCGGGTTGGATAGTGGATCTACGGTAATGTATTGCCGTAACTCACCAAGGCGTTGACGTAATGTGCCCGCCAGTTCTTCTATAGGCATTTCAGCTACTCGCATTTCAAGTTCAACGCCATTGTCTCAATGGAAGGATTAGCCGTTAAGGCCAATCTTGTTGAACTTTGGTCGCCGGGACAGTCATAAGACTGCAGTGTTGGTGATAACATTACTCTATCTCGGGAGCAGATGAATTACCTTGCTTCAGCCGCGAAAATGTGGCTTGTGCATAGTTCCCATCAGCCTTGTCTGTTTGCCAGTTTCCAGACCCCGGACAAGCCGCATACCAGAACCCTTCTTTGGTAGAACTGCTGCACTGATTATAAGCACCTGCCTTAAAATACAATGAGTCTCCGCCATAGCTGTATGGATTGTCAGCATCATCAACCTCACCATATGCATCAACATTACTCACCAGGCTTTTCGTGTAAGTAACCCGGCCCAAGCGTTCACTCTCAAACGTGAGGTACATTGTGTTACGATGTACATTGACAGTATAACTAAACTCTTCGCCAAGCGGCACTCCCTTCACTCCCGGGTCTCTTGCATCGTCCCAGGTATATCCAAATACCGGATAAGAAATATCAGTACGCTTCGCATCATCTTGAGCGAGGTTGCGCTCATACGTCCAAAACACAGAGCCTGTCTCATGCTCAGGCCATTTCTTGTAATAGATCTTCAAGGGTTCATTTCCATAACCAAAACCACTCGAAGTGTTATCGTACTTCACCGCATGAATTTGCCCTATCACGACAGAATAAGCAGGCTTCACCTCTGGACGCCCCGCGTTAATAGAGACGTGATCCACCTTTAGAGTGGCTTCCAGCCTGCCGCCAACCCGGCCATACTCATCTGCCCCCTTGCGCGCTTCAACAGCCCAGTTATTGGCACCGCCTTTTGTGCTCAGTCGTGAATTTGTGCCTCGAAGCATTTCCCTCAACTCACTGCGCGTATTTGTCGAGTTTTTGGTAGTAATAGCTTTATTTGGCGCCGCAAAAACCAAATGGTTATCTTCGTTCAGATAAAAATAGTCAGGATGGGAATATTTCTGTAATTGCTGAACGGTTTTCGTATCCGGCTTACCGTCACGATTTTCGTCCATTGGAAGCGTAATATTCCACTGGGTAAGATTAAATTTATCCGCTGGGACCAATTGAATGTCCTGATTTTCAGAGGGCATCTCGGCGATTGCACTCGTATGCATAACGAAACACATATACAAAACCGTGTACGTAAATAATAGTGACTTAACGGGCAACTTCATATTGCACTTCCTTTAGATTCAATCATTACCCTGACCACCAATATAATCGCGGGGACATTAACTTGACCCCACCAGGATTAATGATACTTGCGGAATGTAGGTGACAATCAAAAGACAAATTAAGAGCGCTATATAAAACGGCCACATGCTTTTGACTGTATCTTCAACACGAATCTTACCAACCGCAGACGCCACAAACAAAACTGTCCCTACAGGGGGGGTAATCGTGCCTATACCAAGCGCTAACATCATAATGATCCCGAAGTGGACCGGGTCGACACCAACGGCCTGAACAACGGGAAGGAAGATTGGTGTTACGATTATAATCAGAGGCGCCATATCCATGAAAGTGCCCAAAATCAACAGACAGACTAAAACCATCAACAGGATCATAACCGGCGAGTCTGTGATACCCAAAATCAGGTCTGACATCATGAGCGGCGCTTCCAGCAGAGCCAATAACCAGCCAAAGGCAGCAGCTGAACCGATAATCAACATTATCATGGAAGTTGTCTTGGCTGAGTTGACAACAGCATCAAGGAACTGACGAATGCCAAGTGTCCTGTATACCAGCAAACCAATTATCAACGTATAGACACTGGCAATTGCCGCACTCTCAGTCGGTGTAAAAACACCGCCTAATATCCCCACAACGATAATCACAGCAGTCATCAAACCAGGTATCGCTGTTATTGCAGCACCCAGCAAAGAACCAAAGCCCGGAAACGTTCCCTTTGGGTACCCTCTCTTAGCGGCGATAATTGATACCGTAATCATCAATACTGCACCACATACGAGTCCAGGTACGATGCCAGCAACGAAGAGATCACCAATGGAAATGGAAATACCGGATGCCGCAGCATAAATTATCATGTTGTGGCTAGGCGGTATAACAAATCCAAGAATTGCAGCAGCAGATGTTACGTTAACTGAAAACGCCCTGTCGTATCCTTTTTCTTCCATAATCGGAATCATCGTGGATCCTATTGCAGAAACGCTCGCCACAGCCGATCCCGAGAGTGCGCCGAACATCATGGAGGACCCAACATTGACATGCCCGAGGCCGCCCCGCACTCTGCCGAATAAGCCCTCCGCTACGCGAATAAGTCGCGATGCGATACCAGTCTGTGTCATAAGGTCACCCGCGAACACGAAAAAAGGTATTGCCATCAAGGTGAAGACATCAATCCCGGCAGATAATCTTTGTACGGCCACCAGCGGGTTGAGACCAAGCATTGCAAATACTGCCATTGAAGAGAGCAGCAGTGAAAAGGCTACAGGAACTCCGATAGCCAGCAACACAAATAAGATAAGAAGTAACAGGATTAGTTCCATCTCATTAAGCCTTGCTCGAATCTGAAGTCATAAGTTCTGCAAGATTCGCAACTGAAAAAAGACAAATCAGACCCCCTGCAAACATGAGTGGCAGTAGTGCAATACCACGTGGCACACCAAGAGCCGGTATGGCAAAATCCCATAGAGCAGTTGTCAACTGCGTTCCGGCGACCATCATAATGAGCCCCGCTATGGCTACCGCAACATGAGCTAGCGCTTCAAAGCCTCTCCCTAACCAATCCGGCACTGCGTTCCGAAGTGCATCTATTCGTATGTGGAACTTCTGATACACCCCTGAAGCAGCACCAAAAAAAACAAGATATGCCAGCAGAACCAAAGAAAGACGTTCTGACCATGCAGGACTGTCATTGAAAATATACCGAGCCACCACTTGATATGTGATAATTGCTGTCATTGAGATAACGCAAATTGCACTGATGAAAAGCGACAGGCGACCAAGAATGTCCAATAAAGTTTTCATACGCCAGCCTCTGCAACTTGATCTATTTTTTCCAGATAAGGCTCCAGATCAGGCGTCACGAATTTTTCGTAAACAGGCCCCATAAGCCTACGGAAAGGCTCTGTGTCTATATCAGACAATATCTCCCCGCCGCTTTCTAAAAGCGTCTCTTTCGCGGCAGCTACGCGCTCATCCCAAAGATTACGCATTACGGTTACTGACTTGCGAGCCGCCTCTTTAATGAGAGCCTGATCGCTCTGTGAAAACTGCTCCCATGTCCGGAGGCTCATAATTAGCATGTCAGGTGTACGAAAGTGACCCGTTTCAGAGTAGTAAGTAGCCACTTCATAGTGACGCGTACTGATGTAACTAGGCCAATTATTTTCAGCACCATCAATTACGTTCTGAACAAGTCCCTGATAAACTTCGCTAAAGTTCATAGGTGTTGGATTAGCCCCCAAAGCTCTTACCGTTGCCAGATATATATCCGAATTTGGTACGCGAATTTTAAGTCCCTCCAATGCAGAGGGATGCGGTATGGGCCGTTCAGTCGTGTAGAAACCCCGCCCGCCGGTATCATATATCGCCAAACCACGAAGGTTGTATGCTTCCAGCGATTTGAGAATTGCTTCACCGATTTCCCCATCAGCAACTTTCCGTTGATGTTCCGTCGAGCGAAATAGAAATGGCAAGCTAAATAACTTTGTTAGCGGAGCTATATTATTCAAAGCTGCGCTAAATGTTCGCGTCATATCAAGTCCACCGAACATGGCTATTTCGAGTGTACTGCCTTCAGAGCCCAGTTGACCGCCAGGATAAATTTTTACACTTAGCCGACCATTTGTTTTCTCGGCCAGATAATTGGCCATGAAGCGAACAGCCTCCACTGTTGGGTAGCCATCCGGCTGCGAGTCGGCAGAGAAAAGTACACGTGTTGGCGATTGCTCATTACGAGAACAGCTCGCAAGCGCAAGTGATCCCCCCGCCAGAAAGTGGCCAAAATCGCGCCGACTAAAACGGTTGAGAGCCCTCACCATTGGGGGTTTATAGTTTCTGGACATACTAATCAGAGAATCTCATCTTATCTTTGCACTCGACCCGAGCCATCTCCTGACATGAGTTTTTCCACTTCGGAAACGCTGACACGATTAAAGTCGCCCAGGATGGAGTGCTTGAGGCAACTTGCTGCGACCGCAAATTCCAAGGCCTCCTTGCCATCGTCATAGTTGTTAAGCGAATAAATTAATGCAGAAGCAAAGCTGTCACCCCCACCAACACGGTCAACAATGTCTGTAATCTCGTAGTGTCGGCTGAGAAAGAATCCATCTGCGTTTCTCAGACATGCAGACCAGCCATTTCTATCAGCACTTTTACTTTCGCGAAGTGTGATGGCTATAGCTGACATATTGGGAAATGTTTCCAGCATTTTTTGTGAAAGATCTTTGTATTTCTGATGGTCCAGTTCACCGGACTCAACGTCGACATCAACACTGATGCCAAGAGATTTCTGACAGTCCTCTTCGTTAGCAATACCGACATCAACATATTCAACGAGATCTCTCATGACCTGTGGTGCAGTCTTTCCGTACTTCCACAATTTTCCACGAAAATTAAAATCGCAGGATATTGTAGCACCAGCTTTCTTTGCGGCCATTACTGCTTCCAGAGTCAGGTCAGCTGCTGACTGGCTCAGCGCAGGGGTGATACCTGTGAAATGAAACCACCTTACCCCTTTGAAAATATGATCCCAATTAAAATCACCCGGTACTGCCTCACAGATAGACGACCATTTTCTGTCATAGATAACCTTGGAAGGGCGCTGATTGGCACCTGCCTCAAGATAGTAGATTCCAACACGCTCGCCTGCACGAATGATATGTTCTGTATTTACAGAAAAACTGCGCAATTCGCGGATTGCCGCGTCGCCAATATCGTTATCAGGCAATGCAGTTATAAAACCTGCATCCAGTCCATAGTTTGCAAGCGCAACTGCGACATTCGCCTCTCCACCACCAAAGGTGGCCTCGAATGTCGGCGATTGAAAGAACCTCTCATGCCCGGAGGTCTTCAAGCGCAGCATAATTTCTCCGAAGGTTACAAAATCACTCATCATCACCCGTCATCTTTGTACTGCATAGATATGTTATGCGCTTGAGAAGCCAGTGCAGTAACAGCTTCAAAATCGCCGCCAACTATTTTCTCAGTAGGCGTCAACCAACTCCCCCCACACGCCACCACTGATGGAATGGACATGTAGGTACTCAAATTCGATATGTTGATGCCACCGGTAGGCATGAACTTCATGTCCCTGAACGCAGATGAAAGGGCTTTAATCATGCCCGGACCACCCGCATTTCCTGCCGGAAAAAACTTCACGATACGCAGGCCCAGATTCCAGGCGCGCTGAACTTCCGTTGCTGTTGCGACACCTGGAATAACGCTAATCCCTGCTTCTTTCCCAATAGTCACAACACCATCATCAATTCCGGGGCTGACTAAAAAGCTGGCTCCTCTTTTACAGGCTGCCGTCGCATGCGCACTGCAAAGGATTGTACCAGCTCCGACATTAGCATCAGGTAAATTGCCTGCCACGGCCTCAAGACAGTCCAAGGCCGCGTCCGTGCGAAGAACCACTTCCAGCGTATCGAGTCCCCCAGCAACCAAAGCACGAGCCGTCTTAACGGCCTCGTCAGGTGAACTGGATTGTATCAAAGGTACAACTGATTTATTCTGGAGTGTCATAAAACCATCTCAGTATGCCAACAAAATCAAGAGAAGAACAAGCCGCCATTCACATCGAGATTGACGCCCGTTATGAAACTTGATTGCTCTGAACACAAATAGGCTACGGCGTCCGCTACCTCTGCAGCACGCCCTTCCCTTCGTAAAGGAGTTGAACCTGCGACTTTCGCACGAACCTCATCCTTGGAAAAAATATCATGAAATGTAGTGCTTATCATACCCGGACAAAGCGAGTTTACCCGGATCCCCTGAGGGCCCAACTCTTTGGCCATAGCTCTTGTGAAAGTCATCAGGGCACCCTTGGATGTCGCGTAGGCACTGGCGCCCGGCCCGCCGCCGTCTCTGCCAGCCAAGGAAGCGATGTTGATTATTGAAGCCCCCTTATCCATAGCAGGCACGGCCTCCTGCGTCATTAAGAACGCAGAGTTCATATTCAAACTCATAACATAATTGAAGAAAGCTTCGTCCATTTCACCCAATGTGCGACGCTCCACAAGTCCACCGGCATTATTTACAAGAAAATGTACTTTTGGCCCGAATGCTTTTTGAGCCTCGGCATATAATTGCTTAACCTGATCCTGCTTGGTGACATCTGCCTTGACGGCAATAGCCTCGCCCCCGGCTTCACTTATTTCTGATAGTGTTTTGTTAGCCTGCTCTTCATTGTTCAGATAGTTGATGACAACATTCGCACCTGTTTGCGCCAACCTTACAGAGATAGCTTTTCCGATATCCCTGCTGCCGCCTGTAACGATAGCTAACTTACCCTTGAAATTCATATTCGTTCACCTTCTTCGTATACGTAATTCTTCAAATACTACTAACCTGCCATAATTCTATGCCAGAAAATCTTCTCTCGAGGGACTAAAGACATCCAGCAGAACACCTGCTTCAATGCAAACGGCTCCATGTTCAACTTGGGGCGCAACATAAAAACAGTCGCCTTTGCATAGGGTCTTTTTATCCCCCCCAATGGCAACCTCAAAAACACCTGATTCGACATAAGACACCTGAGAATGATGATGTGTGTGCATACTACCGACCGCACCACTGTCGAACCACACACGAACCATCATCACATGTTCATTATACCCCAATATCTGACGTTTGATACCTGGCTCTATCTGATCTATTTGAACTTCCTGAGC